>WQWD01000158.1 GCA_009785545.1 Treponema sp.
AACAAATTCGACATGAGGGCTTGCAGGTCTCTGAAAGGTTATGGACAAACTTCCTGTTCTATCTTTCCATGAATCTGAAGAATGTAAAGATACAGTATGCGGTCTCATATCTCGCTGCGATAAATCGAAAACTACAGGGCCTCTTTGAAGACTTCCAGAACGCTGCATATCCCATATATCAAACCCAAAAGATGTATAAGTTGTACCGCTGATATTATCAGTTACAGTTCTGTTAAAAGACATTCCCAGTTCAGGGTTAGTTATAATCATCGCTTCACTGAAACGAATAAGAGCTTCAGTAAATGTTATCCCTGCAATTTCGTTTAACGCTGCGTCTATTGATTCAATGCCAGCATAATTATTTAAAGCTATTTCTTTTAGAAGCTCAACTCCGCCGTGATTGCGTAAAAGATAAGCGCCGAATGCATATTTTGTCGAGTAAGAAGTCCAGCTTGATCGATTGTTGATTCCCCATTCTGTAAAACCTTCGGTAAAATAGCGCGCAAGAAAATCAGGCATTGCGGATTGTATCATGTGCTGTTCATGTGTATGGGGAATATTTATCAATTTTGCGATTACATCCTGCGCCATCGTAGAAAGCATTTCATTAAACCATGTAGGTGATACCAAACCTCTTTCTATAAATTTTTCGTTAAAGTGTATCATGTGCTGCAGCTCATGGGTCAAGGTGTCAAAAGCAACCAAAGGTCTGTTTCTTACCACACCTGCATCAATGTAAAAAATTTCCGCTTCGTTTGACCTTAAGCCTTGCCAAGGATCAGGGTAATGATCTTTATTCCAGAAAAAACCTGCTACTCCGCCGCCAATATGATAAACAAGTATCTGTATTTTGGGATCGCCGTCAACACCGCCTGCGTTTGGATGACCCGGTCTTCCGCCGTACTCAAATCCAAAAATGTTTGTCATAGCCGGGTAAATAATATCAAATTTGTCAGATAATGTTTGTGCCTCGCTGGTATTTATCGAAGAATCAATTACCCAAATATTGCCGTGTGTTCCTGTTGCCAATAATTCTGCTTGTCTTTGTGAAAAACTTGGAGTAACAGCCCCCATATCATTAACTACCCAAAAGTTTCTTTTGTCGCCGACTTCAGGCGGTTCAAAATTAAGCGCTCTCGAAGGTCTTGGAGGAATTGGCGTGGGCGGGAACAAAAGTTCTTCCCCGGGCGGACGTCCCATTCTGAAAGTTTCTTTTTCCGGCAAGTCTGTAAGCCTTAATGGCTGGTGTGTTTCAGTTAAATTAATGTTTACGTCTAAAACACGGCCTGTACTGCTTGCTGTTACAATCGAGTTAGAAGTATTTACTTTAACCAGAAAAATGTCATGGTTATTCAGGTTATCCAAATTTATTATTGTTGGCTGTCCATCTGTAAAACTTACCCTTGTGACCCATTGATTAAAAGGACCAACTTCTGCAACTGTCATTGGAATTTCCAAAACAAAGTCAGTTCCGTTTGCTGTTCCATCGGTTACTTTTGCGGTAACGGTTACAGTTCCGCTTGCTGCCGTGTGCAGTGTATTACCAACGATATTTGCGCCTGTAAGACCTGCATCTTGAACGCTCCATATAATTGTTGTGTTAGTTGCATTAGCCGGAGCCGCAATCCCGGTCAATGTCAGGGGTATCCCGGCTGTTGCCGATAATTGTACTCCGCTTATTCCGGTTACCGCACGAATGATCGCCGGTGTAGGTTCGCTGATACGCTCTCCTGAGTGTCCGGCACGAGTTACTCTTACAGAAAGGCTTGAGCCAAAATCAGTAGAACCTACAAAAAAATTGTCACGGTTAGTGCCGCTTATGTTGATTCCATTCCGCATCCATTGATAAGTGATCGTTCCGCTGCCGCCAAGATCATCGATATTTACTGTAAGAGTATTTCCAACACTGGCGAATCCTTCTATTGTTATTGTTCCTTCCAGACGGGGAAGGTTGATTGTCCCTGCAGGTTCGCTGGTACGATAACCCAAATAGCCGTCTCGGTTTACTCTGACTGTGATGACTCTGTTTACATCTCCGGCTTGCACTTCGTATTGTTTGCCTGTTTCGCCGCTGATGTCATTTCCATCACGTATCCACTGAAAGAAAATCTCCCCTCTGCCGTCAAGCTCATCGGTATTTGCCGTGAGTGTTTGCCCGACATAAGGGTCGCCTGTTACAGTTACAACCCCGGAAAGAACCGGAACCTGTGGCAGCTCTTCTTCGGGACAAGCTGTAAAAGCAAAAACGATTATAACAAAAATACTGAATATTTTAAGAAAAGTCATTTTATTCATATTTTTATCGTGCCATCAATACAAACACAATATTAGGGTTTGTGGGTCTTTGCAGAGTTACGGTATGGCTTCCGTAAAGATTTTTCCAAACGTCTGCCGAATGGATATTAACGGAATGTTGTCTTATCGCCCTTTGGGTTAAATCAAAAATTGTTGGCCCGGTTTGGTCAAGAGTCCTGCCTTGCGTATCTCTGCCGTGCATTTCCCATATATCAAAGGCATGAGAAGTATATGTCCATTCTCCTATAGTGCGTGTAACTGTGTTGTCAAACGTTTTGACGCCGGGCGGCACATTTTCTCCGCTGAAAATAAAGCTTTCAGAAAATCGGATAAGCGCTTCGTTAAAGGTTAAACCGGGCTCAAGTTCGTTCAGTGCCTCTGAAATTGAGCTGATATCGTTAGAACTATTGTTTGCAATGTTTCTTAAAAGTTCCGCACCGCCAAAATTACGCAAAAGGAAAGCGCCAAAAGCGTATTTTGTTGCGTAAGATAACCAAGTTGCAACAGGGATTCCCATTGGATTAGGAGTTCCCCATTCTGTTAAACCTTCATTAGCGTAATTTACGATAAAAGAAGGCATAGCTGCTTGTACTATATGATCTCTGTGTGCAATCGGGGTTCCAACTAAATCGGCAATTATACATTGCGCCATCATGGAAAGCATTTCATTAAACCATGATGCGGAAAATTGAAGGTTTCTTTCCAAACGTTTTTCGTTAAAATGGATCATGTGCTGTAACTCATGAGTGAGGGTTTCAAGCGCATAATACGGTCTACTCATTACAAGGTTGGCATCAATATAAAATATTTCCGCTTGATTTGATCTTAAATTTGCGGGGCCGGGAGCCGGATTATGGTCTTTGCTCCAGAAAAATCCTGCGATACCGCCGCCAATATCATAAACAAGTATTTGTACTTTTGGGTCGCTATCTCTGCCTCCCGGATAAGATGGATGTCCGGGTCTCCCGCCGTATTCAAAACCAAAAATGTTAGTTGTGGCAGGGTATATTATGTCGAACTTTTCAGCAAGGAAATCCGCTCTTTCTTGCGTTATCAGCGGTGTTATGTCCAGTGGATTATGGTTTGAATCATACGATGTGTACATTACCCAAATATTGCCGTGTTCTCCGGTTGCCATTAAAACAGCCTCTCTCGATACAAATGAACGAGAGTTGACACGGGGGAACTCTACCCAAAAATCCCTTGTGTCGCCGACATCAGGAGCTATAAATTCAGAACGAACACGGGCTAACGCTATTTCATCGGCAAGGAGAGTAGGATCAAACAGGCAGCCTTCCTCCGGCGGCCGTCCCATTATGGGGCGTTCTTCCTCAATTGTTCTGATAATCGGCGAATGTGAAAAATTTTCGGTTAAAGTTGGAACTACGTTCAGAACGTTTCCCGTATTTTGTGCGTTCACTTGAGATGTAGATATATTAATTTTAGCCAAATAAATATTTTGCCCTTGTAAATTGTGCAAATGAATGGTTTCTGTAGGCGCTGTAAAGTTTACCCTCGTAACCCATTGGTCAAAATCACCGATTTCTAATACAGTTATCGTAAAATCTTGATAAAAATCAACTTTTTCAGCCAGCCCATCGGGTACCGTTGCGGTAACGGTTACTGTTCCTGTCGAGGTTGTACTTAGTATGTTGTCTTTGATTACAGCACCTGTGGTTCCGGCATCTTTGACGTTCCAATATATTGTTCTGTTGTTGGCGTTTTCCGGCACAGAGGTTCCTGATAATGTTTGCGAAATTCCTACCGTAGCAAATTGTGTTCCTCCGGTGATTCCGCTCACAGGGCGAATGATGACGGTTGTCGGCTCTGAGACACGTTCGCCCGTACTGCAGGAGCGGCTTACCCTTACAGAGATCGTTGAGTCTAGGTCGATATTTCGTGTAAAGTAGACGCTGCTGGTAGCTCCCGTAATATTTTCCCCATCCCGCATCCATTGATAGGTGATCGTTCCGCTGCCGCTTAAAGCTTCAGTATTCGCAGTGAGCTCCTGCCCCAAACCGGCAATTCCTGTAATGCTTACAGTCCCGGTTAGTGCCGATGTTCCGGGAATGACCGGTTCTTCGTCAGCCTCTTTACACGCTGTTGCCGCAAAACCTATTACTGCCGCAATCACGGCAATACCAATGATTTTTTTAATCTTTTTCATAAGGAATTTCCTTTTATACCGAAGTTTTCCAAAAACTCCATTAGTTTTTTGGAATGCCTCACCTTCTAATATAAGGATTTTCTCAAAAAAATCCAATGTAGTTTTCGGAAACTTCCTTATAAGAGTCCGCTGTAAAGAGTTGCAAAAATATTCATTTTTTTTGTAAGAAAATTTCATATGTTGACATAAAAGTGAATTATGATAAAATGAAAATATGGATACATATGAAATCCCTGAAAAATACCAAAATGACATACAAAAAGCCACATATTTGCTCAAGAATGAAGGTTGTAAGGATGTTTTTTTGTTTGGATCATTGGCTACAGGAAAATTTCATCAAAATTCAGATATAGATATTGGTATTACTGGCTTAAATCCCAAAAAATTTTTTAGAGTATCTGCCTCCTTGGATAAGGAATTGTCAAATAGGGTCGATCTTGTTGATTTTGATTTACGGCATGATTTTTATGTTCTTTTAGATTCATTAGGAGAGGTGATTAAACTTGGATAATGCATTAAAGAAAAAGATATCATATGAAATTTCACAAATAGATAAATTAATTGGTGATGCTAAACCATTATTTGATTTATGCAAACTGAAGAAACCTGATTTCATCGAAATTTCCGCAGCGTCAATGGTATTACATTCATTTTATAACGGCATAGAAAATATTCTAATTTTGATAATAAAACAGTATGACGGACAATTACCAAATAGTAATAAATGGCATATGGAATTATTGGATAAGGCATTTGTTTCTAATGAAAAAAGAAAACAAATATTTGAAAATGCTTTGCAAGAAACAATCGAAGAATATATGAAATTTAGACATTTTGTAAGACATGCTTATGGATTTCAGCTTGAATGGGATCGGATGGAAGATTTAATGATGGGAATTTATGATTTCTGGAAAAACATTAAAGATAATTTAAATAATTTTATGGAAATTAACTAAAACAAAAAATTAAAAAAGATATTGACAGCTAATAAATTTGAACTAATAATAATATGTGAAGGATTTATACATGAAAAAATTATGGCTTATTTTTATTATGTTTGTTTTTGTAAATGCAGGTGTTTTTTCCCAAGAATCTTTGGAACAAGAAACTCAAGAAACAGATAGAAGATTTTCAATTCTAACCAGTCCGGCATTTTTTCTGGTCAACCTGATTTCCTTAGGTGCAGCAGATGGACATGGCGGGGTTTTCATTATTGACTTGGAAGGCCAGTATAAAATCGATGAAGCGTTCACTTTTTCATTAACATTATCATTTTTTAGCGCTTGGCAGGAAGTCTCTCATATAGGTGTAAAACCAATGTTCATTTATCGTCCATTTAGAACAGGTTTAAAAGGATTTTATGTGGGTTTTTATCCCAGTATAGGATGGCAGATTGAA
>WQWD01000159.1 GCA_009785545.1 Treponema sp.
ACCGTCCCACACCTGCGGGCATTACCATTGCATCATCTGCGAACACGGCGGGAGCCAAGATCGTGAGCGCTAAACTTAACATTAAAATCTTTTTCATTTTTTATTCTCCTTAAAATTTTTGCCGGATAACCAGCATTCTTACTTTTATTATGACATATATTTCAAAAATGTCAAGTGATTTTTTGACAAAATTTGGGAATTTGCAAACATGACAAAATCAAAAAAATAATGTATAATTTGCCAAGTACGGAGACAAAATTCATGTTGATTTATCATGGAAGCAATATTGCGGTAGAAAGCCCCAAATTAATCGTCCCAAACCGGGCATTGGATTTTGGAAGCGGTTTTTATACAACAATGAATATTGAGCAAGCAAAAAGCTTCGCAAAAAATGTGGTAAACCGCAACGAAGGAATTGGCAAACCTACAATAAGTTATTTTGAAATTCATTTTGATAATGTTTTAAAAGAGCTTAATGTTTTAAAATTTGACAGCCCTGATAATGACTGGCTTGATTTTGTTTATGCCAATCGAACCTTAAAATATACAGGTGAACAATATGAAGTGATTATCGGACCTGTAGCAAATGATACCATTTACAGAACATTCAGGCTGTTTGAAAGCGGCGACATAGATCGGGAAACCGTTATTAAAAGATTAAACGTTACTAAATTATTTAATCAGATAACATTCCGTTCCGAAAGAGCCATTGCAAAACTAAAATTTATAAAAAGCGAGGTAATTTAAAATGGACAATGACAGCTACATCAGCTTTATGGCTTTGCAATCTCATCCTATTGTTGAAACCATTGCTCTAACACATAATTTGACAAAAAGAAATGCTCTGGATTTATTTTACAATTCGAATTTTTACAGAGTGTATGAGCGGGAAAATACAAAATTGTGGCATTTTAGCAATGTTACTCTTGTTGATTTGCTTAATCAGGAAATATTGACAGGGCATATAGAATTCCCTGTAGAAGGATGACTCTCATTATGGAAAAAAATGACTTATTGCATACAGAATTTGTAATATATTGCATTGAAACCTATAAAGGCAGAAAAAACCTTGACGGCAAAACCGTTTATCAAAAATTTAACCAAAGCGGCACAATTGACTATATCGATAAAAACTATGACGCTCTGCACACTTTTGGCGATGATAATATCGTGTGGAATATCGACGAATACCTAAAAACCCATCAGCCTGCCTAAGCTCGCTTAACCATCTACACCTCAATCGCATCCAAAACAAAGCGTTTTTGCTCTACAAATCTTATGAAGCAACAGCCAATCGTTCCTGTACCATTTCACTGATAATGTCTGCGGGTGTTTTGTGATCAGCATCTGCTTTAGTCAAGAGATAATTTGCTGTAAAAGAATCAACAGTTATAGAATGTGCAGATTGAGCTTCCAATATCTTCTTCCGTTGAGCAAAAAACCCCGTTCCATTAGGTCCTGGTTTGGGCGGATTTTTAGTCCATTTTTCATCCAGCGCATCATATTCTTCGTCAGTTAAATCACGCATAACTATTACCCTCCTACTCTACTCATTTTCCAGCAGATGTTTATGAATATTCCGGCATTTCATCGCATGAAATACCCGAACCGTATCTTGATCAAGAATGTTGTAATAGATTTCTAACAAATTTGTCTTACAGTCAAAACCAATAAGTAACCGTTTATTTTCGGCTTCTTCATCATTTTCCAAATACCCATCATATTTTACGGTATCAATAGCTCTACGAATATCAGCTTCAGTAACTCCATGTTTAAAAGCAGATTGACAAAATTTGATGACAACATCCATATTTAATTATACTACAATTATATAACAAATCAAGGCTTATTTTGTATATCAAACCCCAATCACATCCAAAACAAAGCGTTTTTGCTCTACAAATTCTTTGGAAACCGCAAAGTCAGAGTCCCTTGGGCGGGGCGGTATAACATCAATTTTATGAGTGATAAGTCCGGGCTTGCCGTTCATGATGTAGAGAATGTCAGATAACAGAAGCGCTTCTTCGACATCGTGGGTGATAAAAAACGTGGATATTTTCATTTGTTTTGCGATGTCTGCATACCAGAGCTGCATTTTGCGGCGGGTAATTGCGTCAAGGGCGGAGAATGGTTCATCAAGCAGAATGACGGGGTTTGCTTGACCGGTTTTGTATGCGGCGAGGCAGGTACGAAGCAGGGCGGCACGCTGGCGCATCCCTCCAGAAAGTTCATTCGGGTATTTTTTTTCGTAACCTGCCAAACCAAACATGGGGAAAAAATCTTCGGCAAATTCCCTTGCGGCGGTTTTGTTTTCGCCTCGAATTAAAAGCGGGAGGATTACATTGTCAATTACAGTGCGGTATTCAAGCAGCAAATCTTTTTGCAGCATATAACTTGCTTTTCCGCTTATGCCTGTAATTTCTTCGTTGTTATAAAAAACTTTTCCTGCGTCAGGTTTTTCCACGCCAGCGAGGACATTAAAAAGAGTTGTTTTACCAACACCCGAAGGTCCCAAAAGAGAGATAAAACCCCCAAGCGGCAGTTCAAGATTGATGTCCAAAACCACTGGAGTTTCCTCGAAATTTTTTGAGATACTTTCGCAGTAAAAAAGTTTATCCATAACGTACTCCCTGAGGTACAGGCAAATTACGGAAGAAACTCGTTCGTGAAGCCGCCTGTGCCGATGTTCACCTCAAGCAAGTCTTGTTCATACATCCAGTAAAAAAAACGTCCCCATCTTTGGGCATCGATTTCTCCCCAGCGCTCCGCACTGCCCTGATAGCGGGTTTGCAAAAATTCCTGACTTCTTAAAATCAGCTCTCTGTCCAGCTCTGGGGCGTGGCGCAAAAGAATCTCCGCCGCTTCCTGCGGATTTTCTATAGCAAAATTGTAACCCTTGCTTACCGCCCGCATAAACGCTTTGACCGTCTCGGGGTTGGCAAACGCCCAATTTGTATTTGCCACAAGAACGGGCGTGTAAAAATCCAACAAGCTGTCAAATGTTCCCAGATCGATATAGTCAAACTCTATCCCTTTAATCTCCCCGGCGATACCGTCCCATGCGTAATAAATCCACACTGCGTCGACATCGGTTTGCAAAGCAGAAAAAACATCCGTGGCAAAATTAGGAACCATTCTCACTGATGAAAAATCGCCGCCGTCACTTTCGACGATGTGCCGGATTATCGCAGTTACAACCGGAATATCCCACGAAGCAAAACTTTTGCCGGAAAGATCTGCAGGCCGTTGAATCCCGCTTTCTCTCAGCGACATAATTCCCGAAGTATTATGACTGATAATAGCCGCCACCGCCGTTATCGGAAGCGAGTCATGCACCCTGCCGATAGCCGGACCCATTTGCTCCTGAAAAGTAAATGCAAAATGAGCACGCTGTGCCGCAACAAGAACAAGCGCATTATCCTCCGGCGGCTGGGTAATTACCAGACTCAAACCTTCATCGTAAAACCAGCCTTTCTCCAACGCCACAAACAACCCCGTATGATTGGTATTCGGCGTCCAATCCAGCAATACACGAATAACCCCGTCGTCCCGTCCGCAGCTCCCAACACCTAACATAATTGCAACTGCCAATCCCAACACTAACACTTTTCTTTTCATAACTACTTCTCCTTAACGTTATACAAAATATCAGAGATACACACTGAGCAATATCTGTACGCATGGCTGCGGCGTGGCTGGCTGGGAAAACATCTCTGGCGCTCCCCGCGAAGGAGACTTCGAAGAAGGCTCCAGAGCGGACTCTTCGCCAGAGTTTTCCCAGCCAGCCACGCCGCAGCCATGCGTACAGATTTAAGCATACATCTCTGTTTATTTTCTCCTCCAGGGCATTGCTTTTTTTTCGAGTAATGCCACAAGTTTAATTAAAACCAAACTAAGAACCGAGACTAAAATGATCGCCGCAAACATTCTGTCAAAAGAAAAAGAACGCCTAACACGGATCATGTAGACGCCAAGCCCTTCATTTCCGCCAAGCCACTCCGCAACTACAGCTCCGATGATCGAATACGAGGCGGCGATTTTCAACCCGGAGAAAAAAGCAGGCAGGCTTTGCGGAATCTTGATGTAACGGTACAATTGCCACTTCTTTGCGCCCATTGATTGAAGCAGGCGCAGCGCATCGTTGTCGGCGGAAGCGAAAGCGCCCAGCAAACCAATTGTTATCGGGAAAAAACAGGTAAGAAAAACCAGCGTTATCTTTGGGGCAAACCCGTAACCCATCCACAAAATCAAAAGAGGAGCAATTGCAATTACCGGCATGGTTTGCGTTAAAAGTAAAATCGGCGTGATCGATTGTTTGATAAAACGATTGGAGTCCATTGTTACAGCGATAACAAAGGCGGCAATTACGGCGAGTATCAATCCAGCCATTGCCTGAAACAATGTAAAACTTAAATGCCGCATTAACAGAGGAAAGTCAGCAATAAAGACTGCCGCTACACGCAGCGGGCTTGGCAGCATAAACGGCGGGACAATTCCGCTTGTGCTTAGGAATTGCCAAAGAAAAAGTACGGCGGCAATGGGAATTATCGGAAGCCAATTGCGCACAAAAAAACGGCGTATTTTGATACGGCTTAAAAAAGAGCAGCTTCCGCCTTGCAGACGATTCATGTTTCCTCCAAAAAAAAGCCTTCGCAGGATTTATCCAACGAAGGCGTTTAATTCGATTAAACATTTTCCCTCCGCTGGCATTACCCAGATCAGGTTCGCCTTGATCGATATGATCAGGCAAGGGTTTCGGGCAAAGCCCAATCTCAGCCAGATTATATCCAGCACCCCAATTGTTAGTATTCTAGGCTTTTTTGCGAAGTGTGTCTACACGCATCGTATGCAAGGGGCGGGGCTACGGTGTGAATTGTGCTGTTATGTTTGCACCACTCACAAAGTACCGCTTGATATTTAGCTTAAAATACCATATTCTTTTCTCGTGGAAACAGAAATTGTTTTAGATACTAGTGCAATAATAGCCGCTATTGCTGATGAGCCTGACGGCGATAAAGTTATAGATTTAACCGAAAATGCCATTTTGGTTTGTCCTAGTGTAATTTCATTTGAAATTGCGAATTCTCTAACAAGAATGATCAGGAAAAAAGTCATTGATAAAGAGAAAATGAACGATTTACTGAAAAGTTTTCAAAAAATACCGATTAAAATATTTGAAAACAACCTAGAAAATGTTTTAGAAATTGCATGGGATTATAAAATATATGCTTATGATGCATTTTTTTTAGATACAGCCCAAAGTTTGAAACTGCCATTATTGACTTTTGATGATAGAATGATAGCTATAGGGAAAGAACTCGGCATAAACATTCCAGGAGGATAAAAATGTTAGTTTTTGATATTTCGGATTTCAAAAAAGATACCGCAAAAGTGTTCAACGCAACGAAAAAAAATGAGGTGATTATAAAAAATAATGACGGCAGTAACTATAAATTACAGCCAATACCAAAAGGTAAATCGCCTTTTGATGGCGTACCTCGGATAAAACTGGGAATTACAACCCAAGAAATTGTAGAAATAATAAGAGAAAGCAGAGCCGGAATATAAAACCACATTAGAACAACAACCCCGCCGAACTTTCGGTTCGACTTCATGGCGAGGTTGTTGATTTAAGGCTTTGCTATCCTCTGCTGAGGTTCAGGACTCTTCGGCAGAGTTTTTTCTGCCAGCCCCACGCCTCTCCTCCTGCCGATGAGTGTCTACCCCCATATGCGTGTACTTAAAATGAGTTTAAAAAAACAAGCTGAGGTTGTCTCTGTCTTCTTGAATCCGCGCAAACAGATGACAGCCGGTTAAGATGTTCCGTCAGATTTGTATAATTTAATGAT
>WQWD01000160.1 GCA_009785545.1 Treponema sp.
AGTGTTGCCGTAACAAGACAAAACCTTGCCACTTTATCCTCACGATCATCAACACCCGTCAAAGCTTTAAAATCTTCTAAAGGAATGAGAGTATGTAAATTTTTCGTTTTTTGTTTTTTGCTCATAATACCAATAGTAGGCTGGCAATATGCAGATAGCTACTGGAGTTATCTCTAGTGTTCTGTAATATTCAAAATTTTCCGCAAGTTTCAATTAACGGCGTAGTCGTATGCTTTCAAATCACATTTAATTGTGTTACAATTTTGTAATGAAGGGATCCATAAGTAATTATTCTGACGCCATAAAAATCATCAAATCCGCTATTCTTAAAAGCCGTTATCGTGCCGCTGCTTTAGCCAATAAGGAGCTTTTGTCGCTCTATTTCGGTATCGGGAAATATATTTCAGAAAACTCAAGAGATGGGTTTTGGGGCACAGGGGCAATAGAAGAAATATCAAAAAGACTACAGCAAGAATTGCCTGGTTTACGGGGGTTTTCGGCTGGGAATATCAAAAAAATGCGAATTTTCTATGAGCAATGGTATGAATACATTGAAAATCGTTCGCCAATAACAAACGGTCTTAAAATAGTAACGAAAAAAGAAAAGGAAATTCGTTCGTTGTCAACGAACGATTTAAAGTTATTTCCTTTTGGTTTCTTGAATATTGGCTTTACCCACCATTGGGAAATTATTGCAAAAGTTAAATCTTTTGAAGAAAGGTTGTTTTATATTGAAAGGTGCGCAACTGAATTTTGGAATGTAGAAACTTTGCGCTATTATTTAAAAAGCAAATTGTTTTTAAAACAAGGTAAAGTACAAAATAACTTTAAGAAGACAATTCCCGATAATGACCTTCAACAAAAAGCCTTGTTATCTTTTAAAGATGAATATTTACTGGATTATATTAATATCGAATCTCCCGATAACGAACCTGATGAAAGAATATTAGAGTCAGAAATCGTTAATAATATCAAAAAATTTATAATGTCTCTTGGCAAGGATTTTTCTTTTATAGGCAACCAGTATCGCTTAATTATTGAAGAACAAGAATATTTTTTAGATTTGCTTTTCTTTAACAGACGGCTTCAAAGTTTAGTCGCTATAGAATTAAAAAGCGGTGTGTTCAAGCCGGAATATATGGGAAAAATGAATTTTTATTTATCGGCATTAGATGATTTAGTACGACTGCCTTATGAGAACCCTTCTATTGGGATTATTCTATGTAAATCCAGGAAAGAACGTATTGTCGAATATGCTTTTCGTGACACAACAAAACCAATGGGAGTTGCCACATATAAGACAGCAAAAAAACTGCCTTCGAAATATAAAAACATACTGCCGGATACGGAAAAGTTAAAAGAATTGTTATAAAAGTGAGGCAAACATTACTTTCGGCATATATCTCCAATAACAATAAATAAATCTGCTCGCTTCCACGATCGCTTTTTAATCATTGACCCGATTGTCCGCGTGAGCGGACTTTTTAATAAAATTCATTAAAAGAGCCAAGCCTCGAAGAGGCTTGATAATACGGTTTATCTCATTGGTGCTTCAATTAAAGATTTAGGGAAAAAATTATTTGCTTTTTCAAAAATGGAGATAAAACAAACAGAGCTTTTCAAATAAAAATTCTTGAGAGAGGGTTGTATTTCATGTTTTCTAACAACCACAGTTTTACTGCTCATGCAATACCTGTCTAAACCGTATAACGCTTAATTACTTCTGCCATTGCCTTGTTAACGTTTTGGGTAATGTCTTCGGAAAAATGGTTAAATAACTTATCGTTCTTAGAGGACATAATCTCCGTAACAAGCAGTTCATTAACATCAACGCCAAAGGCAGTTGCTATTTTTGATAGTATATCTGGTTGTGGATATTTTATTCCTCGTTCAATATTGCTTAAAAAGGTGATGGAAATATCCGCTTTTTCTGCAAAATCGGCTTGAGAAAGCCCTCTTCTGGCTCGGAAAATTTTGATATTTTTACCTAAAGTGTCTTTTATTACCTGTCCATCCATGTTTTATCCCCATAACCTTTTTTATAATAATTTCATTTATACCTATTGACAAAACTCTATTAGGACTATAAACTGTAGTCCGTATAGAGTTTTGTTGTTTCTTTGTATTTTAGGGATTAGGACTTAAAATTAATGATTTAGTGGGGAAATAATTGTATAGGTGTTGTATTCGGGCATTGCCTGTTTTATAACTGCCGTCCTTGTGGGCGGCTAATAAAAAATGTTGACTGTGCGTTTGTGGCCAGAATGTGTAGTCAAAAGGATGTGGATTATGTTTTCAAATGAAAAAGAAAAGGGATTCGCTGCTGTTGAGCAGAATGAATTGGAATCGGTTAATGGTGGGTTGTCTCGTGGAAATGCCCTTGGAGTTGGAGACTTTGGTGGTATAAACTTAGGTGGAATGATAGCACTTCCGGGTACAGGCTTTGAAAGACTTCCTGCAGTATCTGGAATCGAGGTAATTCAGCCGGGTTTAGCGATACGTGACGTTAGCTCCTCATGGTGCATTATTGATATTACTGATTGTATCTTTTGCATAAGACAAGAACTAGAACTACCACCCGAATCATGCTTTAGATTTTAAACCAATTGGCTCTACTGCAACGAACAAGAATTCGTCTTTGTTTGTACTGTGAAGTAATTCGGTTCTGGAATCAGATTTGTTAGGGAATGATATGGACTATTAGTTTGTATTATTCCCTTTTTTATAATAGAATGTAATAAAATTTTCTAAATAAAGGAGCTGGTTTATGAAACAATATAAAAAGAGGTCAATAAGTAAGAGATTTTTTTGTCTTGCTTTAGCAACTATAATAATAGCAACAGCTTGCACTTCAACTGATACTTGCTCAAAAAAATCAACTGGTCAAATTTTTCTTTACGGGGAAATACACGGTGTTCCAATGTTAATGAACAGGCAACTGGAAATTTGGCACGATTACTACCACAACCGAAATATGCGGCATATGTTTATTGAATTTGCGTATTTTACTGCTGAATTTTTGAACAATTGGATGAGATCGTACAATGATGACATTTTATACGAATTATTTAATGATTGGGCAGGTACTCTTGCACATAATCCTCATGTCCTAGAATTTTTCAGAACAATAAAAAGGGAGTTTCCAGAAACAATTTTTCATGGTATAGATGTTGGGCATGGATATTACTCGGAAGGCAGGCGTTTTTTGCAATATCTTAAAAATAACGATAAACAAGGGACACTGGGGTATTTGTTAACACTCGAAGCGATTGAACAAGGGGAGAATTTTTACAGGACTCGCGATCTTGAATATCGTGTAGCCGCAATGTCAGAGAACTTTATCCGTGCATTCGATAAGTTACAAGGTCAAAGTGTTATGGGGATTTTTGGGGCAGCACATACCAGGTTTGGTTTGATGGGAGGACATGAAGGGTTTCCTGGCATGGCAGAGCGTTTAAGGGAACGTTACGGTGATTCTTTACATGTAGTAGATTTATCGTTATTAACTTTAATAAGTGAACCAATAAGAGTAGATATAATTTCCATAAACAATGTATACTACGAAGCCTCATACTTCGGCACGGATTTAACCACATTCTCAACCGTAATCGGAAATATTGTGTCGCGGAGTTTTTGGCGTTTGGAAAACGCTTATGATGATTTTAGAAATAAGCCGACAAATGGAGGTTTTCTTCCTTTTGACAACTATCCAATGATGATAGAACTAAATCAAGTTTTTATTGTAGATGCTGCAATAACAGATGGTTCAATTTTAAGGCTATTTTATCGCTCTGATGGGGATTATTGGCAATTCAGACCGATAACAACAGGGTTTAGTGTAGATTAAATTTTTGCATAGCTAGAGACATATCAAAAAAATTATTTATATAGGAGAATATTCATGGAAGGGTACAAAACTTCAAAATACAATACGGTACACGAAACGAACTACGGGTTGATATTGTTTAACACATATAGTTGTGGTCTGCTCAAAATAACCGATGAAGAAGTAAAAACATTAAACTCAATAAATGAAACGGAAGTAATAACGTTACTTGCAGCAAAAAATCCAGATTACAATAAAGTACTTATTGACCACGGCTTTCTTGTTAAAAACGATGTTGACGAATTCGCTTTGGTCAAAAGCCGCCTGTACCGAAGTAAATATGGGACAACAGGTGCAGGTATAACAATTAACACTGGACTTGCCTGCAATTGCCGATGTACATATTGCTACGAAGGACAGGAACATAGCTCTACATCTGTTATGACCCCTGAAAAAGCAGGTGACATTATATCTTTTATTAAGGACAAATTTCCGCCTACCATAAAGCTTCGTCTTTCATTTCTTGGAGGCGAACCTCTTTTGTGTTTTGAAGAAATAAAACGAATCTACTACGAACTGAAAAATATTTTTGAATATTTGTCGTTGAGTGTAACCACTAACGGAGTTTTAATAGATGAAGATGTTGCAAAATTCTTCAAAGAAACAAAGGCAAGTGTTCAAGTGTCTATAGACGGAGTTAAACATCACCATAATAAAAAGCGCATTGACAAAAAAGGCAATGGAACCTACGACAAAATAATTGAAAACGTTAAAATTTCACAAAATGCAGGAGTGCCTGTCAGTGTCAGAACCCATGTAGACAAAGAATTTATGGATAATGTGAATTTACAAGAATGGATCGAGTCCATAAAAACAAATTTTGATTTGACGAAATCAATAAATTTTTATATTGCGCAGATTTTTTCATCGGGAAAAGGCGCAAAGGCAGCAGATGAAAAGTTTATAGATTATATGACAACTATCTATGTAACGTTTATAGAAAACAGTATTCCTTTTAAATTTGATTATGCTTTTAATCCGATGGGGAGTTGTTTTGTTGCTAATGAAAACAGTCTCAGCATAAATTGTAAAGGCGAATTTTACAAATGCTGGCACGATGTATCTGCTGATGACTTTAATGGTAGACATTTTGGTAATATTTACGATGGAATAAACTGGGCGAAACTGATAAGTTATACGAACAGTCTTGACGTGCTTGAAAATGCCGAATGTAGAGATTGCGTATACTTGCCCGTATGTTCGGGAGGTTGCCCTGAGTATGTTATGGCAGGCACTAATAAATGCACGCCCCTGAAGCACTACCCTGAGAAAATGATAGCACTTTTCATGCGTTACAAAGGTTATTCGTTAGAACCATAGGAATTTCTACAAAGCACTATAACCAAAGCAGTAAACGAGGCGTTACCAAGAAATGAAATACCAGCAACAAATAGACGAAACCGACTGCGGCCCTGCTTGTATCGCAATGGTCGCCTCACACTACAACCTGCACGTCTCAACAGGCAGAATCCGAGAGCTGTCCAAAACAGACTTCATCGGCACTAACCTCGCAGGTATGGTTCACGCACTGGAAAAACTTGGCTTTACCGCTAACGCCATGCGAGGCGAAGTACAAGACAATACACTAAATCAAAGTTATGTTTTTCCATTCATCGCCCATGTAAAAATACCTATAGGCAACAATAAATTTATAGACCACTTTGTTGTCGTAAAAGAAATCTCCAAAGATAAAGTAACCGTCTGGGATCCCGATTTCACAAGAGGAAAACAAAAAATAAAACGAAGCCGCTTTCTGGAAATGTGGACTGGTTATGTATTATTTCTTTCGCCAAGTGTTGATTTCAAGATAAGCGACAAACAAAAAAACAATCTTTTAAAGTTTCTTCCGCTGCTTTTTCCTCACAAAAAAACTTTAATTGTTGTCAGTTTAGC
>WQWD01000161.1 GCA_009785545.1 Treponema sp.
AATACGCTGACCGATTGGGTAATCTACCATGGCTGTAGCGACGGCAGTTCTCATTCCAAAACAAGAGGAAAGATTTTTGGCGACATTGTATTCTCCTCCCGCAACATGAAGGGAATAAGTATCCGCTTCTTTAAACGGAATGATCCCCGGATCTAACCTTGTTACCAATGCTCCTAAGGTTAATAAATCGTGTTTTGCTCCGGCAGCCTCCGGAATTTTTAAAGTTGACATAACGTTCTCCTAAAATTTGTTTGGAATCATAACTATTAATCTTCTTCCGGGTATTGTTCTCTTGCCTGTTTTATATTAGGCATTATTTCCAGAAAGGCGTCGATAAGATCGGGGTCAAATTTTATGCCTGAAAGTTTTCGCATTTCTGCTAGTACATCTTCATCTGCCCAAGATTCTTTGTAAACACGTTTTGAGCACAAGGCGTCATATACATCAGCAATAGCGACAATTCTGCCTCCAAGCGGGATTTCCTCTCCTTTTTTGCCTATGGGTTTGCCTTTTGTATCTGCTCTTTCTACATTTTTGGTAAAGGGGTCTATCCACCCTGGATAACCGGAGCCGTCCCAGTTTTCGTGATGAGTTAAGGCGATGTCTTTGGCAAGCACATCAATTGGAGAACTTATCTCATCGTGAAAAAGCCTGGCTCCATAAATAGTATGGTCTTGCATGGTTAGATATTCTTCAGGTGTTAAACTTGCAGGCTTTTTAAGGATTGTATCGGAAATAGCAACTTTGCCGACATCATGCAGCATTGAGCTGATTTTTAATATATCACGATATTTTTCTTTTTCTTCAAGAGGTATCTTTTTGTGATATGCCCAGCGATCATATATTTCTACCGAATAGCTGGCAACACGGTTTACATGAGTTCCGGTTTCGTTTGGGTCGCGTAATTCTGACATCTTGATCATGCGCAGGATCATCGCCCTTGTAATATACGCTCTCTGTAAAACCATAGTTGCGTTAGTCGCGAAATGGGTTAAAATAATTTCATCATCAGAAGTAAATGGAATAATATTGCCGTGTTCATCTTTTGAGTTAAGAACTTGAATAACACCCATTAATTTTTTTTCAGTAGAGATAAGGGGGATTGTTAGACTGGATATTGTTTTGTATCCCGTAATTTTGTCAAAATGTGTGAAAAATTTATATGGAGTCTCCGGAGGGATATTATACATATCAGGCACATTGATTAATGTTCTTTTTAAAGCGCTGTAGCCGGAAATGGATTTTTCATTGATTAAAACCGAAAATATCGAATAGATCATTTTTTGTCCGGGAGGCAAATTTTTCTGGAGAGTATCGTTTTGTGAATATTTGATTGAAAGCTTTTCGTTTCCTTCTTCGCCAGGCTCGGTTGGTATTGTTATATAAATTGACCCGGCATCGGCGTTAACAACTTTTCTGGCTTCGAAAAGTATTCTTTCGAGTAATAAATCAAAGTCTTGAATTTGATTGAGCTCTGAGTCAAGGCGAATAATGTCTTTAAAGCCCATTTCTGCTTTCATCGTTGTTCAAAAGCCCCCTTGTTTAAACCCATCTTGATTAAATTTGGCTAGGATTATATTCTACCATAAAGAAGAAAAAAAATCAATTAGTAAAATGAGGCTTTTTCTAAACTGGTGATTGAGATTGTTCCGGCAAGGAGGCGTATATGGATTGGCAGAACCCCGAAATTCAACACAATAACAGGGAAAGAGAAAGGTCGTATTTTATTCCTTTCCAAAGCGAAGATGAAGCCTTGAAATTTCAAGACTCCAAAGGTGTTTCTTCGTTTTACAAGCTTCTTAACGGTGACTGGGCATTTTGTTATTTTAACCGGCATATTGAAACACCGGATACGCTTTTCACAAAAACACAAGATATCGACAGTTGGGATAAAATCCCAGTTCCGCTTAACTGGCAGATAGTTCAGCGTACGCCGGGTTATGATTTTCCTCATTATGTCAATGTTGAATATCCGTATCCGGTTGATCCGCCTTTTGTGCCGGATGAAAATCCTGCAGGTGTGTACGCTCGTGATTTTTATTTAACCGAAAACTGGACAGAGCGGGATATTTTTGTTGTATTTGAAGGTGTTAATTCGTGTTTTTCCCTTTATGTCAATGGCGAATGTGTTGGTTTTAGTAAGGGTTCGCGTATGCAGAGCGAGTTTAACATTGGGCAATTTTGTGCGGCGGGTAAAAATCGAATAACTGTAAAAGTACTAAAATGGTGTGACGGCAGCTATCTTGAGTGCCAGGATATTTTGAGGCTTTCCGGAATTTTCAGAGATGTGTATCTTTTGTCAAGAAGCAAAAAACGTATCAAAGATATTTTTATCAAAGCGGAGCTTGACTCAGTTTATAAAAATGCGGTTTTGTCTGTTAATTTAGAAGAAGATGTACCGCAAAACAGCGGCGCAAATCCTGTTTTGTTTAAACTCTATGACCCGCATGAAAAATGCGTTATCGAAAAAAACATTGAATTTGGCGAAACACAATTTGATGTTTCAGAACCTCTGAAATGGAATGCCGAAACTCCTTGGTTGTATAAAGCCGTATTCGGCTATGAAGGAGAGTGGATAAATATAGATTTTGGTTTTAGAAAAATTGAAGTTGCCAAAGACTGTTCTTTATTGATCAATGGAAAGGCGGTTAAGCTCAAAGGCGTAAACCGGCATGACACTGATCCTGTAATGGGGCAGTACACTCCAACCGCCCACATGAAGCGTGATTTGGAATTGATGAAACAACACAATATTAACACTATACGCACTTCTCATTACCCAAATACTTCTGAGTTTTACCGCCTGTGTAACCTCTATGGTTTTTATGTGATTGATGAGGCGGATCAGGAAATGCACGGTCTTAACCGCCGCCATCCAAGCGAAGAACTGGGACACCAATCTTCGGATTACGAGCATTTTAATCCGGAGTTGCCTGCGGAATTACCCGAATGGAAAAACGCTTTTCTTGATCGGGCAAAAAGAATGGTTGAACGTGATAAAAATCATCCATGTATCATTATGTGGTCGCTTGGAAATGAATCTGCCTTTGGTATCAATATTATTGCGATGGCTGACTGGATACACCAGCGGGACAATACACGCCTTGTTCATTACGAACAGGCAAATTCCGCTGTGCGTAGTTTTAAAGAAAAAAATTATTCTGATGCTTGTGTAGATGTGGACAGCATTATGTATCCAAGCCTTGAGGTTGTTGAAGCGGAAGGCAAAAACAAAAAGAAAGATAAACGTCCGTTTTTTCTTTGCGAATATATCCACGCAATGGGTAACGGCCCGGGCGGTGTCTCAGATTACTGGGAGCTGATTTACAAATATCCAAGACTTATCGGAGGCTGTATTTGGGAATGGGCGGATCATGCCTTTGTGTTAACCGATGAAAAAACCGGAGAAACGTATTATGGCTATGGCGGAGATTGCGGCGAATTTCTTCACAGCGGCAATTTCTGCAATGACGGCTGCGTCATGCCGGACAGGACACCATACCCGGGGCTTAGAGAGATTAAATCAGTATATCAGTATATTAAAACAGAGCTTGTTAAAGCTGATTTAAATACAAGTCTTGTCACTCTGAAAATTACTAATATGTACGATTTTATTAACATCAGCGATTTTGTTATGAACTGGTCTGTGACAAATGATGGCTGTGTATATGCGGAAGGTACGGCCGCTGTTCCTTCTGTGGCTCCGGGCAAATCACGGCAAATTACTATTAATGCGGCGATACCGCAGTCTGCCCGGTACGGTGTTTACCTCAACGCAAGCTATCATCTTGCCAAAACCAATCTGTGGGCGGAAAAAGGTTTTGAGATTGCCGCCGCTCAATTTGAGATTAAAGTTCCCAAAGCCCAAGCTATTTCCCTTAAAAAACTTTTGCCGCAAATTGAAATACAAAACAAAGGCGAATGTACTGTTTTGGAAGGCGGATCGTTTATATATGTGTTTAATAATTTTTACGGAACTTTTGAATCTCTAAAATACAATGGTGTTGAATTTCTGCATAGCCGCCCAAAACTTAGCGTATGGCGGGCTCCTACGGACAACGATATGTACGCTAAAACAAAATGGACTCAAGAAAGATTTGAACACGCAAAAGGTAAAATATATTCTGTTGATACAAAAAAAGACGGAGATAAAGCTGTTATCAGTGTATCCGGCAGTTTGGGAGCTCTGAGCTGTGCGCCAATCGCAAAAACTGCCGTCATCTATACAGTGCTGCCGTCCGGCGAAATAAAGATTGAGATTAATGCGGATGTTCGTGACAAAATGGTATTTCTGCCTCGCTTTGGAATGGAATTTACAATGCCTGCCGGTAATGAACTGATTGAATATTTTGGACTTGGCCCTGACGAAAATTACTGTGATATGAAAAATCATGTTTTTATGGGACGATATAAATCAAATGTTTCTCAGCAATACTTCCCTTACATCAATCCTCAGGAACATGGTAATCATTGCGGCGTCAAATGGGCTGCCGTTTATGATGTTATGGGTAGAGGCCTATTTTTTAAAGCAGACGAGTCTTTAGAAGGAGGTTTTGAGTTTAACGCTTCTCATTATACTTCGGGTGACCTAACCAAAGCTTCTCACACAAACGAGCTAACACCCAGAGAAGAAACAATTGTCCGTATCGACTGGAAAAATACAGGGATGGGATCTGGAAGCTGCGGCCCTTACACCTTTGAAAAATACCTGCTTAATGACAAAACAATCTGTTACAGTTTCTGTGTACTGCCGTTTTTCTCAGAGGAAATGACCGCCGATGAAACGGCAAAATTTATACAGTGAATTGTTTTAGCTAAATCTCTCTGGTTCCGCCGGTTCTGAGCCCCGCTTCGTAGAGTTTTCCGCAGGAAATAAACATGGGGTGTTTTGTTCCGGCGAGTATTATATCTGATTCTTCGGCCATTTCTATCATGTCCCGGCTTGGCGCTTTGCCGCGTACAAAAATAATTGCGTGGATGTCCAATAATTCTGCGGTGCGTATTACCTGCGGGTTCACAAGGCCGGTAAGGAGTAATACTCGATCTTTAACGAATGCCATTACATCGCTCATTAAATCAGCGCCGCACGCCGAAGCTACCTCACGTTCTGAGTTTTCTTCTCCAATAAAAAATTGCCCTTCCAGCAATGTAACTGCTTCTGATACTGTCATTATTCCTCCCATTAATTTCTAAAAAAACTGTCTAGACATAACACAACTAATTATTATACTATTTTAGAGAAAATGTAAAGCCCATTTGGAGGATATTATGGCCGAACAGATTATGCATAAAAAAGACTCGAAGAAAGCACCTCAAAAGACCCTGAAAGAGAAACGGGAACAGAAAAAAAACAAGAAGAAAAACAAAGAAGGTTAAGACAGTACGCTTTTCAGAGGCAAGAATTTGAGCAACAATTGCACAAAACAGCAACCCCGCCATGAATGACGGGGTTGTTGTTTTATAATGGACTTGTGAGGCAACTCGGTTGTAAAACACAACCGGGTTGCAACACAAGTCTTGCATTTTTTCCCTACCTTATAAGATAAAACTCTACACGGCGATTTCTCCACCAGTTGTCTCGATCTTCAAAATCGGCGATGGTCTGAGAAGAGCCGGCTCCTGCAAAGGTCAACCTGCTGCGGGCTACTCCGTAATGGACAAGTCTATCCACAATTGCCCTAGCTCTAGCTTCGCTAAGCCGCTGTAACGCCGCTTCCTCGCGATCTCTGGCGGGGCC
>WQWD01000162.1 GCA_009785545.1 Treponema sp.
AATTTACAAGGAGAAATTATGTATAAAGAAATTAACGGAAATTTAAAAGCTGATGACAAATGTTTTGCTTTAGTGGTAGGCCGCTTTAACAGCATGATCAGCGAACAGTTACTAAAAGGCGCTCTTGATTGTTATGAGCGCCATGGCGGAAAGATGGAAAACATTACAGTTGTCAGAGTGCCGGGTTCTTTTGAAATTCCGATTACTGCATTGAAACTCGCTAAAAGCGAAAAATATGACGGCATAATTTGTTTGGGCGCAGTTATTCGTGGATCAACTCCGCATTTTGACTATGTAGCCGCAGAAGCCGCAAAAGGCGCAGCTCAAGCCTCATTCAGTTCCGGCTTGCCTGTTATTTTTGGTGTTCTGACAACCGATTCCATCGAGCAGGCAATTGAAAGGGCAGGCACGAAAGCCGGAAATAAGGGGTGGGATTCAATGCTCTCTGCTCTGGAAATGGCGGATATCTTTAAGCAACTTAAATAACGGAATCATCATTTTTGACTTCAACCGGGATCCTCACACGCTCAATTGCTGAAGCTTTGCCGTCTTTCCCGATGTTCAGAAAAACTCCCTGCAGCTCAAGGGCATCCCACGCATCACGAGTCCAATCGGGAATGCCGCTTATGTATTCATTGATTCGTGAATTGATATCACAGCCGCCAACGGACTGCTGGCTTCCTGTCCTGCCGGCGCAGCTTATGGCGGCGGTTCCGCCGGGCAGGATCGTTTCGTCTGCTGTTTGAACTCTTGTGTGGGAACCGATTACCGCCGAACAAAGACCGTCGGCAGCTCTAAATAAAGTTTTTTTTTCTGCGCTTGCCTGTGCGTGAAAATCAACGATGATGTATGGAGTTTGCTGCCTTAAATCATTTAGTAAATCGGGAAGACAGGCAAATGGACTGTTAGCATGAACGCGGTTAAATCCATTTTGACCTAACAGCGAAACAACTGCGATTTTTTCGTTATTTTTTTTAAATACAAAAAAGCCATGACCGGGGGCTTGGGGATTTAGGTTGTAAGGGCGAATAACAAAACGGTTTTTATCGATGTTTTCTGTAAGGTCTTTTTTGTAAAAACAACAATCCCCAAGTGTAATAGCGTCAGCTCCAAGTTTATAAATATAACCGGCATGAGCGCACCCAAGACCATTCCCGCCTGTAGCGCCGTCAGCGCAGACAATCAAAAAATCCCATTTGTAACGTTTTGCCAATTCGGGAAGGGCTTTTTTTAAGGTGAACACGCCGGCTTTTCCGACAAGTTCCGCAATGTAAAAGATTTTCATTTACTTAAAAGCCTCTCGAATTCTGCGGCAGCTCTGAAGTCTCCCAATTCCCTGCATACATCCCGCAGGTTAAAAAGAGCGTCATAAAAATGAGGACTTAAAGACACCGCTTTTTCAAAGCAATTGCGTGCTTCTTCGAATTCTTCTTTGTTGAAGTATAAAACGCCAAGATTATTCCATGTCTTGGGATCATTTTCGCCGCATGACAATGCCGACTTGTAACAATTTTCGGCGAGGTAAAACTCATTCATTTCGAAATAAATTAACCCAAGAGATTGCCATGCTTCGGGTAATTCATTGTCAATTGCCAGGCAGAGTTGGAAACTTTCAATAGCATCTATGTAATCGCCGGTTTTCTGCTGGGCTATCCCCAAATTAAGCCAAAGAAGAGGGTTTTCAGGCTCTAAAATAATAGCGTCTTGGAACAGAGAAATTGCCTCAAAAGGGCGATTTGCTTCTGTTAAAGCGATTCCAGAATTATTTAAAATTGAAGCATTTTCCATAAGTTTCTCCCAGGGTACATATTTCTCATCTAGTGTATAATTTATCTCAAAACATATATATTTTCAACAATATGCGTGGCTGGATACTATAATTTTATTCTAATATGTGACATAATTATTTATAGAGGTTCCCATGATTGGAGAGGCCTCACCAGAAGGATAATGATGAAAAATATATCGGAATTTAATAGTGGAATGACAGAATATGAATTCTTTTCATTTCTATATGACAGAATTGTAACAAAGCAAATTACTACTTTCTCTGCCTTAAAAGAATTAATATATCCTGTGTTAAAAGAAAAATGGACACACCCTGTTATTATGAGAGCTTTTCTTTTGTTAAAACGTATGAATTGGGGTTTTTTCGCTTCTATCTGTCCAAATAACCACAAAAGACTTTGGCGGGAAGTTGTTATTACCGACAGAGATTTCCCGGAAGCCGGAGATTTAAAGAAAACTCTGCAAATTTCCAACCTTTATGTGGCAATGCTTGATATTCACGGTTATACGAAATTTTGCATGGATTCACGAAAAAATCTTTCAATGATGCATACATTGGATTGGGCTATAGAAAATGAGATTAAACGTATTTCTACTCAATGCGGAGCGATCAGCCAGAGGGAACGCGGCGATGAAATGGTAGTTGTTGCTGCCGGTGCTACAGATGCCTTAATGATCACTCTGTGTATTATCGACTATTTTGAAAAAACCAATTATGTAAACAATCCTGACATTCCGACACGGCGAACAGGGAATGCTGAGGCCCTGCCTGCTTTTAAAATCTCCGGTGGAATTACCGGTGGAAATACACAAAGCCCGTTGATAATAACAGAGAGGGGAAACCTTTCGGGTTTTCTTCTTAATTCTGGAGCGAGACTGCAAACCAGAGCGAACGAACTTTCGCCTAAGGAATCACGAATCATGGTTGCCAAGCAAGTTATGATGAATTACGAAAAAGAAAATGCTTCCAATAAATCCATTCTGATGGAAAATGATGCGGTTTACTTTTTTGATACAGGGCAAATCGAATTTAAAGGAGTTATGATTCCTACCTGCGAAGTTGTATTTGACACAAAAGAACGCTACAAAGAAAAATTCTCCGAAGAAATGACAAAGCTATTTTCTTCTATTCGTGATAATTTATGGGAACAAAGAATATTTCAGGACTTAATGGATTTATTAACAAAAGTAGCTTATTCCATGCCGAAATTTGTTGTTACGCCCAAACAGCCTCTTCATGGTATGAGGACTATCGAAAACGAATCTTATGTGCAATTATGCCGTCTCGCAAGAAAAGCGTATTGTGTCAGTGAAGATTATTATCTTGCGGTGGAATTACTAAAAGATCTTATAGAAGTAAGCACTCAGATTCCTTCGTTTGACAAATTAGTGTTGGATTATCTAAAAGGTATAATGGAAAAATACCAATTTCTTTTGGATAGTTTTGAAAATCAGATAAACAAAGAAGTTGAAGATAAAGCTTCGCATATTTTTGGAGAACATTTTAAAACATGGAATGCCGCAAAAAATGGTTATCAGATTTACAACAAAATGAAAGATATCGGACGTAAAAGTAAAGTTATTACCGTAAAGAAAAACCTGTGGCTTGGGTTAATTTCGCAAAATAAGGAAAAATTGGATTTTACGCTGTACTCGGGAAAAAAATAATAGGAAACATAAGGGGGAAGTTAACATGAAAAAAATATTGTATATGGGAATAGTAGTTTGCATTGCATTTTTGACATTAGTTAATTGCGGCAGGGCTTCGGGTTATGAACGAGGAATATTAACAGAAACCGGTTTTGAGAGTAAATATTTGGATATTAGGTTTACTCTTCCTGAAGGATTTATAATGGCGACAGAAGAAGATATGCGCCTCATGATGGGTATTGGCGCAGACATTACAGGGGCGAATACTAATTTTGTCAATATGACGACTGTATATGAGATGATGGCTTCTGCTCCGGTAGGTTTACCAAATGTAATCTTAATGGTTGAAAGACTTATTTTAAGCAATATTACAACAGAGCAATATTTCGATATTTTGAAAAATAATCTTTCAGATATAGACACAATAGATTATGAATTCGGCGATCAAATTACTTCGGTTGAAATAGCAGGACAAATTTATAAACAATTGTCCGCAAGTATACCCGGCTGGGATGTTTTTCAGAACTATACATTCAGGAGACAGGGCAACAGAATGGTAGGTTTTATAACAACTTATTCATTAGACACAAAAGAAGAGTTGGAAATATTGATGAATGGGTTTTCTAGACTTACGTTTTAGAATTAGTTAACAGTAAGTTTTCCCTTCATAAAAACCACCAATAACCCTGCAGCGAGCAGCGACAGGCCTGCGCCAAAAATAAACGGCACTGACGCTCCAAAGTTTGTCCATAAAACGCCGGCTAATATACTTGCCGGTAAAAGAGCGATTCCCGCTACTGTAGAATGTAAGCCTAACATTGTTCCTTTTAATTCTTTAGGTGATATTTCTGAAACAAAAGCACGTTCTACGCCTGTTATCATTGCTGTGTAAATGCCGTAAAGCACAAACAGGAAAATAAACACCGGGATGGTTTCGGCAAACGCAAAACCCAAATAACAAAGCGCAAAAGTGATATATCCCGGAACAAGCAAATTTTTTCTGCCTATTTTATCTGAAAGCCTTCCCATTGGCATTGCTAACATGGCAGCTACAAAATGATAAATCAAAAAAAGCAAAATAACATTTACTTCATTGTAACCGGCGTTACGGGCTTTTAAAATTAAAAATACTTTTGAGGAATTTCCTAATGTAAAAATAAAAACAACTAATAAATAAAGTTTTAACTGACCGTTGATTTGGCTGATACTTTTCCAAAATGGAGCCGGCCGCTCCTTTTTTGCGTTTTGCGCTGCCTGTGCCTGTGGTTTATTTAATTGATCATCAAGGGGCGCTAATCGTTTTGTTTCTTTGACGAAAACAAACATTAAAAGGCCTAAAGCCGCCGGAATTGTGGAAAGAACAAAAAAGTTTCTAAAGTTGATTTCACCCGTAGAATTAAACAGTATAAGAAAAACAATCAATATCCCTAAAGATGCGCCCAACATATCAATGGCTTTATGAAACCCAAACGCTTTGCCTAAGTTTTCTTTATCTGCGCTTTCGCTGACTAAAACATCTCTTGGAGATGTTCGGATTCCTTTTCCAAACCTGTCTAGTATCTTGGCAAAAAGTATCCCCACCCATGAAGTTGCGAAAATTAAGGCGAATTTATATATAAACCCGGCGAAATACCCGGAAAATGCGATTAACTTCTTTTTTTGGAACCTGTCTGTCAGGTATCCTGAGTAAACTTTTAATAAATTAGCGAGACTTTCGGCAATGCCCTCGATTATGCCAATCAGGACATAAGACGCTCCAAAGACAGTCATAAGATACAAAGGAATTAAAGGATAAACCATTTCTGTACTTAAATCTGTAAAAAAACTGATAAGACCAAGAAAAAATATATTTCGCATTAATAAAATACTAGAATATTATTTACAAAATATCAATGGACTTGTTCTGCCTCTTGTTTTATTCTGAAACTCTTCCGATATTAAAATATGGCTCAAAAGAAAATATTTTTTCTTGTATTTTTTTTAGTTGTTGTATTCACACTTTCCGCTCAAAACAGGGACATTGGCAACCATTCTTATGTAATTCGAGGCGAAGTGTACGTTGACTTTGAGCCGATTTTCGCCGGTCATGTGGATAGTGAGTTTCCATTAGATATTCCTACAGCCGGAAGGCGTGCTCTGCATGAGGCTGCGCTTTTTTTCTCTGCGATGATTTATGGCTGGTCTTTCAATTATGAAGTAGGAGAGAGAGCAAGGCAGCTCGATGAAATCCTGGAATTGGAACTGTTGGGCTCAATTCAATTTGGCGATCCTCAGCT
>WQWD01000163.1 GCA_009785545.1 Treponema sp.
AATAAGTTACTCGTTGTAATTTCAATCCCTGGTATTCGCTCAATGGCCAGTAATGTCATTATAGTTACCTCTTTTTATCCCAATGCTAATATAAAAACTTTAAAAACCACCTCAAAAATTTGAGGTGTAAGTCAAAGTCACTATATTATAAACTTTAAATTTTGGCTTTATTACGCTATACTGAGTTTTGATTAAATAGATTGGTGGTGACTGAATGAGAAAAATAAAAAAATCCTATGCGAGAGACTAAAACCGATAATTGAAATCATAGCCCTGATTATTACAATTTTACTGGGTCTCAGGTCTCTTATCACAGGATTATTTTTATTATAACTCATTTTTGCGATTATGAACAGACTGAAAAAACTTGATCTCACAATGCTTTTGACGTTAACTATAGTAGTCTTTATAGGATTTCGTGGTGGTTTTGACTGGCTTGTTATAGCTGGCATTGTTGTTCCAATTTCTGTAATTATCTTAAAATTTATTGTTAACGACGAATGTCCTACCCCTCAGCCATTATCAGAAGATAACGATTAAGCGTTGGCCTAGAAATGTTGCAGAGGCTGGCTAATTTGGTCTTTGTCAGCTGACCAGCTACAAAGTTGGGATAATGGTCGAGAAATATTTGGGGCAAGGTTGATATCGATATGCGAGGGCGGCCGAGTTTAGTTCCCTTATTTTTTGCGTGCTTAATTCCCGATTTTACACGCTGGACTATCATACTGCGCTCAATTTGGGCAAAAACACCCATTAACAATACCAAACCCTCTATCAT
This sequence comes from Treponema sp., assembly GCA_009785545.1. Taxonomy (GTDB): domain Bacteria; phylum Spirochaetota; class Spirochaetia; order Treponematales; family Breznakiellaceae; genus WQXQ01. The sequence continues at coordinate 779 of WQWD01000163.1, forward strand.
CGGATCTGGGTTTTCTTTTGCATCTACCGTTAGGCTGCCTACTTTGATTATGCAACCTGCATTAGCAGCCCATTCTAAGAGGTGGCACAGCTGATGCACGCTCCTAGTAAGCCGTGATAGTTCGGTGGCCATGATAGTGTCGCCTGGCCTGATGCGCTCTTGAAGTGCTATAAACTGTGGCCTGTTAAGGTCAGTCCCCTTAGCATATTCTTGAAATATTTCAGCAACTCCCTGCCGTCGAAGATCTTCGACTTGACGTTCAACATCCTGCTGGCGTTCCGAAGTACTGCACCGTGCATATCCGTAGACCACGAAAACGCCCCCTTTTTGGCTTTATAATACGCTACCTATGTGGACATGCCTACAGGAACAAAACTAGTGAAAATTGCCGTTTAAAGCTCTCTGAAGCGTAACGTAAAACAACTGTTTTATTTTACATCGGCAATATTTTCCGAAATAACGTCCATGCTGAAAAAGCCCACAATTTCGGGCTTTTATTTTATCATCCGCATGATTTTTTATGTTGCTGAGATTCAAGCCTTTCAGAGCCAGCATATAAAATTGCAAATTACTAGTGAAAGCGGTGTAGGGTGCTAAAATTGCACCAAAGACGGGGGACAAAAAGTGATTAGTTGCCGATCATCTCGCCCCCCGTCGCCAAGCCGATACGCAGCACCCTACAAGAAAATAGTCAAGACATCTTTCCCGTCTTGACTATTTTCTAGCTGCAACGGATGCGCTGCCGCCACTGTCTTTTTTACATTGGCAATATTATTGCAGATAACGTCCATGCTGAGAAAACTGCAAAAGAAAAAAGCACTACCGTTTGCACAGCAGCACTCGTTTTATTATTCACATGAAGAATCCTCATTATTGCCAACAAACATGTTTGTATGGTGTTAATAATTTTCTGTGTTCTAAATCGATCAATCCCTCCAATTTTTTTGTCGAAAAATTCGACAAATTTCGGATCGATAGATTGATCTTGTTATGTATTCTTGTTTTAGATCTTGTTTTCCCCCCCCTACAAAGCCCATGAATTCGGGATTTTTGCTTTATTATTGCCAACATGAATCCTCATTATTGCCAACATGAATCCTCATTATTGCCAACATGAATCCTCATTATTGCCAACAAATATATTTACATGTTTGGATTAATATGTTATATTACTATTAAAGAAAGATGGTGAATTATGGCAAAAATTAAAAAACAATATAAGGTGGAGAAATATAATACGCTTAATGAAATGCGCTCAAATAATATGACCTTGCAAGAGTTACGTTTCTTTAGCATTTATTTAAGCTTGATTAATGCCCGCAATCCCGAAACAAGGTTAGTACGATTTGATTTGCTTGAGTTTCAGCGAATAATGGAATTATCACGGGTACAGGCAAAGGATATAAAAGATACGATAGATAGCCTTCTTTGCAAAATTGTACATGTACCTACACAACGGGGTGGTTTTTCAGCCTTCCAATTGTTTAAAAGATGTAAAGTAGATCAAGATGATGATGGCATATGGTTTGTTGAAATTGATGCTCATGATGATGCTTTGCCATTAATGTTTGAATTCAAAAATAAATATTTTACGTACCAACTTTGGAATGCTCTTAGGCTTAAAAGTGCTAATCAAGTACGAATGTATGAGCTTCTTAAGCAATATGAAAAGATTGGAGAAAGAAAATTACCTCTGGAAGATTTACGATTAATGCTTGGAATCGAACCTCATGAGTATCCCAAATGGGATAGGTTTCGCCATCGCGTACTTGAAGCTTGTCAGGAAGCCCTAGCCGAATACACGGATATCAAATTTACATACGAACCAATCCGAAAAGGCATAGGAAAAGGTACTGGCCGAAAGATAACCCATGTGAAATTTATAATCGAAAAAAATGAAAATCATACGGACAAGCTTTCACTTGAAAATTTTATTAATTTACAACCTGAAACAGAAATCATAGATGAGTACGAAGATCCATTGGAGCAATACGAAGAATACCTTAAATTTTATGCCGAAGCGTGCGATTGCGAGTTTTCTAACCTCGAGATGACAGTACTTTTCAATTGTCTTACCCCCATAAAGGATGAATTTAAGCGATACCATTACTTAAAGGGGCATTACGATAATTTAAATCTTGAAGCAAGCAAGAAAAAAATTAATAATCGCTTTGCTTATCTAAAAAAAATGGTAAGAAAGGAACTTTGGCCTTAGATAAGAAAATAACAAGTGTCGCTATACCCTGGTTCGCTCAAACCCACCAAGGCTATGGAAAGTAAACACCTATTCCTTACAAGGCCAAAAATGACGTGTATGGTGAATGGACGAAACGACAGTCATATTAGTTAGCAGAATTAGCTGCTGCGTCTACCGTAGTGGATGAGCAACCACTACTATTTTTTTACATTAGCATTTGTTATTAAGCAAATATATTTACTTTTCTTAGTAACCTGATATAATCCTCTTGTGCTTTTTGATTAAAGCGCTTGAGGGACAGGCATGTACACTCGTCCCATGAAAAATCATTAAAAAATGACTTTGAAGTGCTGATATTGCAGGGTTTTTATTAAAAATATTTTGTGGTCAAATAGCTGTTTGAACACAAAATCTAGGATTAATGAAAATTTAATAATTTTCCAAAATATTACAAAATAGTAAAGATAAATTTTTATGTCATAAGCTAATTTGACATAAAAACAAGGATGTGGCATAGAAGCCTTTTACAGGTCAAATTTGACACGTATTAGAAATGTACAAGATATACTTATATATACCCTGAATAGGTGTAAAATAACGTTAAATTTAAGCAATAAAGACAAGGGAGGTAAAAAGGCTATGGCTACACCATTAGAAATACGCGAAAGGCATAAAAATCATCTGCGTTCTCTTTTGAATATTAAAGGTGCAAATCAAGACAAATCGGTAAGTAAACTAGATGAGGAAATAAAAGTCGCAATAGCACCTATGGAACAGGAAGACATTGCATGGGTTGAAAAAATAACAGGAACAAAAGCAATTTAATCTGTCCCTTCTTAACAATTCATCATAAGCAACTATGGATATTTAGGCTGAATAAATAATTAATAATGATGGACGTTGGCGATGGCTTGCGTCTATTTTTATTTGCGTATTCACATAAGCAATGTCTTTTGTGTGCTGGGAATGTCGTTTATGACTGAGCCTTCGTTATGCGCTTAAGTGTATGACTGTGACTGCAAGTGTGCGCAGGGAGTGCCTGGGCACTCCCTGCGCCACTGCACCACAACATAAATTAGCTATGATACGACCAGGCATAAAACATATTGCTTCACTTAGAAACTGGTATGTATATCAATACAAAAGAAGTAGCTTGCTAAGACATTTAATATTTTATTTATTAATAAATAAATAGAGGTAATGTATTTTACAATTGCAATATTGCCCTTCAAAATTACAATTGAAGGGCTTTCGTTTATATTTAAATGAACATTGACAGGCATATCAATGCGCTTGTATAATGTTCATATATTAATTAGTAAATAAAAGGGGGGTTATTGTGTCAAAAGAATCTGAAAGTTCTTATAATGAAAATCTAATTGCTGAAATAATGGAAAATCTGCTTACTGAGCTAATAAAAATGCAAAAATTAATTAAAGAACAAGAACAAGAATTGATAACATTACGCAATGAAAAAGAACATGTTCAGCAACTTAAAAACGAATTCAATGAGAAATTATCGGAAGAGTATTGGAAGCCCGCAAAGAATGAACGTGGTGCAGGCCGCAAGCCAAAGCTGACAAAGGAATTGCACAGCGAAATAATACGTCGCAAAAAAAGCGGAGAAACTTACCGCCAAATAGCTAATGCAGTTGGCCTGTCACTGGGGACGGTAAATAAAGCGTGCAATACTGATGCAACGTAGTTAAGGTGTTTTTGTTTTTTTAATTATCTCGTTATGCTTTAACAATAAATCTTCTATAGCTTCATCAAGAAGCTTAGATACAGGAATACGACTTCTCTCAGAAAATGCCTTTAATTTTTCGTGTAGCTCATGGTCTGTAGAAGTACTCCAATGCTTACGATTTTTAGTTACAGCTGCTTCCATATATATCACCACCATAATGATGATTATACAAATTATATTACACGTAACGCAAACAAACTATAATCATGGATTATAATAAATATATTGACATTTGATGATGTTTGGTTTATCCTCTTACCTGGGAATCTTACTGTACGTAGAAAAAAGTCGTGTCCAAAGTAATTTAACAAAAACCATTTAACTAGCAATTAAATGGTTTTTGTTCTTTACAATCAGCACAACTCCCATTTATAATCTAAGACAAGCAAGCTGAGGGCGGCGCTAAAAGGCTGGACTTCCGAAAGGAGGAACAGCCATGATATGTATTACGTTATCACATTACGAATTATTTCAATTGATTCTGACTGGGATTCTAATATATGTCACTTGGAAATATCGCAACAACAAAAAATAAGCCCGCCCGTGCTAAGGAATGGCTTATTTTGATGTTTAGTTAGTTATAACTGGATGTCCAGTCATGCCGCAATCGGCTTGTGACCACAGAGGGAACGCCGCCTAAAGCGTTCCTTCTTTTATTATTTCCATTCTAGCAAAATATATGGTATACGTCAACCGTGCGTGCTTTGAGCATGTATAAACAAAAGGATTCGTTTTATATATGTATTAGCAAAACATATAATCACATTATTTTCTTCCTAGATATTTTATCAGTCGAACAATGAGTACAATAAAAAGTACAATGAACCCTAAGCTTACTGCATGTAAAATCCACATAATTAATAAGTTACTCGTTGTAATTTCAATCCCTGGTATTCGCTCAATGGCCAGTAATGTCATTATAGTTACCTCTTTTTATCCCAATGCTAATATAAAAACTTTAAAAACCACCTCAAAAATTTGA
>WQWD01000164.1 GCA_009785545.1 Treponema sp.
GATCGATATCCGAAGCAAGTTCTGTGTCGAGGATCATACCCGGCAAGATAGGAAATCCCAATTCAGCGAACTCGTTTGCTTGGCGTCCGCGAATACCCAACAACTCCGGTTTTACTTTCTGAGGGATAATGTCTTTCTGGCTAAAAAAATGTATTCTTGAATCCATAGTTATTTCCTTGTTAGAAAAGTTTAAGCACGGAATTTACCGGCCCATGCAGGAAAGCTTCAAACATCTGACTCGCACCTTGGTAAAGATAGCGCTGCAGTTTAGCAACATCCTGAATTTGATCTCCGGCAACAGCAAACTCAATGGCAGTACCATGTTTTACTTTGCCCCATTTAAAAAGTGAGTTAATGTCAAGTATTCTTTCCCCTTCATAGTAGATATATACTTCAAGGTTTGGGTGTTTGGCTTTATAACTCGCAACAATTCTTTTCCATGCTTCAACATTTCCGTTATGGAAAAGCTCGTTTTGTACTACAACCGCATAACGAGGGGTCATTTTTGACGAGCTGGCAGAAGATGTTATCGTTACAGCCGCAACTTTTTTTACAGGAGCCGCCCCGGAAGCTGTTTTTTTAGCGCCCGCTTTAGGTTTAGCGGATTTTGCTTTGGCAGCAGGTTTGGCTTCTATTTTTTGGGGTTTGAAAACTTTTTTATAAACAAACTTTCCTTGAGTAAGAGCTGAAGGAACTGTTACCTTTTCGCCTTCAAACAAATTTAACGCAAGACACGCCGCTTTTTGACAATTTTCATTAGTTTCTTTTCCCAAAAGACCGGCGTATACAACAAGAAGCTCACGCTTGCGAAGCTGTCCAAAACCGGCTAAATCTTCTTCACTTTTTGGATTCGCTATTAACAATCCTAACTCAGGGTGATGATAAGCGGCAATAAGATCAACACCTTTCCATTTTGCGAATTCTTTCGCAAGAGCGGACAAATCTTCGACTGTTTCCGATAAATTTGTCGAAGCTGTTTTGTAACCAAGCTTGTCAACCAGTAACATTCTTAATATAAGACTTATTCTGTTGTTTGTTAATTCATTATCATCCATTACAAAAACAACATCACCTAGATTTGATCTTTCAAGACCTGCGGCAATTTCCATTGTTTTTTTTATATGTCTGACTGCGCTGTTAAAACCAGCACGGGTAGAAAGTACTTCTAAATTAACAGTATCTGCCATATTTCCTCCTCAATATTATTATTTTCTCTTAATGGTTTCAAAAACACCCCCGATATAAGAACCGGGGGTGTAAAAATCAATTACTTTAGACTTTAGGTTTCCTGCATCCTAGAGTTCCGCAAGTCCTGAGCCGCCGCCGCGAACCGGTTTTTTCTTAGATTTTGAATCAACAACACCTTTTTTTGCCGGAGCTCTTGAGGCCGGTTTTGGAGCCGGAATTGCCCTTGGTTTTGGAGCTACTGCTTCAACTGAGGGCTCTTCATCGGACATACTGCTGAAAGACTGGTTGATGTCTTCACGTACAGTTGACCTTCTTCTGCTGAATGACGCAAATGCAGCATCCTGGAAGCCTTTGGATACGCCGTGGAGGAACTCATTGAGTACGTTTGCCATAGCGTCAAGAGTTGCTTTTTTTCTCTTGATTGATGTAATGTCAACATCCAACAAAATACCGGGCTGTAAGTGGTACGGATTAATCATGTAATCAAACCTGTAGTATTCTCTTTCGAGCCATACAAGTCTTTCTTCCATTACACGCCTTTCGATTGGGTATAGGAAGTCATACATCTTTTTCATGCGATCGCGCATTCTGATAATTCTTGTGCGAATACGATCTTTTTCATAAATGTATGTGCGGTTTGATCTTTCGACTTCGGTTTCCGCTGATTTAACATAGGAAATTTCGTCCCAAACTTTGGCAATATCTTCATACAAAGGTTCGCCGGTTTTGTCTTTGATAACTTTTCGGATTCTGTCTTTGTTTTTCTTTGCCAAATCTTTGAAATCGGTAATTTTGAACATCGGTTTTTTATCTTCGTAGATAACTTCGAGGATATCCCAGAGGTGCTGAACTTCGGTTTCAAAGCTCTTTAACTGAACATCATAAGCTTTGCGGTCTTCGATGAGCTGGGCATTGTCAAAATAGCGCATTTTGACAGAATAGCGTTCGTCTGGAAGGTTTGCAGGATCTGTGTCTTCGTATTCGCGAATTACAACTTCTCTGCCGTTCTTGAGATTTTCGATGTACTGATAGCCCATCTTTGAGGTATCAAGAATTGCAGTGATTGAGTTGATTGCTGTGTTAAAGCCGCGGTTACGAATATTTTCCATGTCGATGATTTTCTTGATGTTCTCGCGAATATTAAGAGCATCGAATGCTTCTGGATCAATTTCTGCGCGTAAGTCGTGCAGTCTCTCCATAAGGGTTTTTGCCATAAATGTATAGCGTTTTGATTTTGCTTCATCAGTATTGTCATCGGTGAATACTTCGACTTTGCCAAGTTTTGTAAAGATAACTTCGCTGTCTGAAAGTTCTTCCTGACCATTATCGATTCTCTCATCTTTGATTTGCTCAATGAGTTTATCAATGCTGTCGATGATGTGTTTTGCGATTAAATCTTTGACAAGATATTCAACAGTAACCTGATAATGGAAAATCGGGCTGATGAGTTCTGAATCAAGGATGTTAACAGAAAGCTTAACATCGGTAACAGTTTTTGGTTTAAACTGATTGTCTTTGAACGCACACTTTACGATTGAGTATGCGTTTTCTCCGCGGACGAAAGCACCGGTATCGGTCTTCTGGCGAAGAATGCTGTTGGTGTGGGTTTCAAGTTCATTGACGCCCCTTTGGATGTGTCCTTGCAAGTGGCCATACATATTAACAAGGGATTTTTCGATTTCTCCAGTGTTAAATTTGTCAGCACCGCCAACTGCGTCAAGGATTTCCGCAATTTCTTTAGGTGTGTACCTGGTCAGAACTTTAGTTTCTTCTTTGTCAATAAAGTTTCTGATTTTCTTTACCATTTCATCTTCTGTCGTTACCATGTAACGGTTGAACATGTTCTGGTAATTTTGGTTGAAGTAATTGTATAGCTTCTCCTTAAGGCTGCCCATTACATCAAGACGTTCAAGAACATCTTTAGGCAGTTTCGCCGTAAGGTGGTGGATAACTTTATTAGTTTCTTCCTCCAGTAATAAATTGACTTCAGCTTGTTGGTCACGATATTCCTGTGCCAATGAATTGCGCGAACCTACCGCACTAGGTTTTTCCGGATGAAATACATTCGGACTTTTGGGTAGATCAATTGCTCCCATATAACTCTCCTTCAAAAAATAAATTTTTCAATTACTATATATAAGAATAACATATATGGGATCAGATTGTAAAGCCTTTTTTGATAAAATTTATCAAAAAAAATACTATACCGAAAAGGGTAAATATTAGGTATAATCTAGCCTTTTTTCAGAAAATATGCTAAGATTTATACATGAAAATTAAATATCTGAAAATTGCGTTAGTTTTGTCGGTGGTATGTTTTTTGCCGTCAGGGCTGTACGCTCAGCAAACTGCTGAAACGGCTGAAGCGACAGCACTGTCAACTCAGCGCCCCCCCATCAATGTTAATTTGAGAATAGACGTTTCTTCTTCTCTGACGGATGTAAGAGCAGAAGTAATCGCATGGATTGATAATCACTTAGACCGGATACTTATGCATGGGGACAGGGTTGTAATATGGAGTGCGGGAACTTCTGCAAGAAGAATTTTCTCCGGCACTATGAACAGCACATCCGACAGGGAAGCCGCAAAGTCAAGTTACCGGACTCTTGCCGGCTCCGGAGCGATTGCTGATTTTTCCGGAGCCTTGCTGGATGCCGTATCTCTGCAAAGTACGGCAGGAATTCCCGGTTCCGGTTTTAGTTACACTTTGCTTATCAGCGCATCACCCGAATCACTTACTTCCGTACTTTCTGGTCCTCAGGCAAATTTGCTGCGCCATTCCAGAGTCGAAGAATTTTCAGGGTGGCGTGCGATTGTAGTCGGGCTTAACCTTGACGCAAGAGTGAGTAACTCGGCGGCAGCCTTCTTCCGATAAAACGGGGATCAACATGGACAGAAAACACTTTAATTTTACAATTGTAATTGCGGCGATTTCTTTTGTAGTTATTTTAATGCTTATTACAGGACTTTGGAGAAACATATTTTACCCCGAAGAAGAAGATATTGTCAGAACAAGAATTGTAATGCCGAGTGAAGATCATGCTGCGGCAGAAAGACCGGGTAACTCATGGTGGTATGAAGGAATCAACACAAGGTTACCGTTATACGAAAGAGAATCAGCTATCGCTGTACTAAACATTGAAAGCGAAGGCGGATTTGGAGAAGATCAATTTGTCATCTATCGTAATCTGACGGATCCCGCAGCTCCGATACATATTACTTTTATTGGTTTTGATCAAAGAACCAGAACATACCAGCGAATGTGGAGTGTGCCTCTCGCGGCTGCACGCCCGGAAACCATTTCTTTATTTAGTCAGGATTTGATAGGAGACAGAAACAACTGCATTATTGTAACAGGGATGAATGCCCAAAATGAACACACGATGACGATTTTCAGGCGCACACCCGGACAGCCGATTCAAAGCCCGTTTCGGGTGATCGCCGAAATACAAATAGCGGGGTCTATCGTTATTCAGGAAGTACCTCGCTCGTTAGCTTATCATCAGGGGATAGCTTTGGGAGCCAGTTTTAATATCGCCTCTTACGGTCCCGATCCGGCATCAGCCAACATATTGGATCAAATCGAAACAATTTATTCGTTCAGTGCTTCCAGCCAAAGGTACGAGCAAGTCAGAGTTTCGAGAATACCGGGAGCGCAAATCGAACAAAGACGGCTAAGAGAATTATTAAGCGGAGCCCCCAGCGTTTTTGAAAATTTTATTGATGGTCTTTGGTACTTTGTTACACCTCAAGGAACCATCGACACAGAAAAGCTTATCTATTTTGACACCGCAAGAAGGGAAATCATTTTTTACGGCGACGACGTTCAGCAAGTATTTATGTGGCAGAGTTCCACCCCTACCCGATACGGGCTTTATATAAGAACTCAAAACAACTCGATCAGGTCGTTACGGCGATCCGTAAACATAGAGCTGGAATCTCTTGAAAGCATAAGAATAAGGGTAAATCAAGATGCCGCCCGCATAAGAGTTGCGTTCAGCACGGTTTGGGACAGTTCCTTCCGCAGAGCGACTACCGCAGTTGCGCCGCGCCAAGACTCTCAAATTAACGGAGCCGTCAACGCCCTCTACGATTCATCGTGGGGAAGAATCGAATTTCACGACACAGGCGAATTTTCTATCAGTTCTGGGGGTGCTATGCAAACCGGCCGTTACGTCTTTTTCAACGTTAACGGAGACTATCTGCTGGAATTACGCCACAACGAAAGAGATGTCAACGGCATGGCAAACCGTTTGGTTTTTAGAGTAGAAAACTCAGGCGAACAAAGAGTTCTCTCTCACGTCCGCCTCACCGCTACCGGTGTGCAAAACTTGCATGAACCTTCAGTAACACTAACGCCAGTTGATTGAGGTTAAATGAGGTTGTCCCAAAAACTGCGAACCTCCGGTTCGGTCAGTTTTGAGACAGCCTCAAATGACCCCTTGATCCAGCATAGCTTTCGCAACCTTCTTAAAACCTGCGATGTTTGCACCAATTACAAAGTTACGGGTTAC
>WQWD01000165.1 GCA_009785545.1 Treponema sp.
GAAAAACTGATACAAGTCCGGCTTCAGGCGTGAGAGATTGGAAAAATACAATATCTCTGTTTCCTACGCTTGCATGAGTTGGATGGAAGTTAAACGACATAGGGTTTTCCGGAGCAAAAGCTTCAAAAGACGACCAGCTTATTCCATCATCAGATCGTGAATAAAAAATAGATAAGTATTGTTCCGTTCCTCTTGTAACAAAAAGAAGGTATCCTCCATCGGCACGGACAAAAAGGCGCGGAACAACCGCTTCTTCAGCTCCCATGTGAATTCTATGCCGTTGGAAATTTAATCCGTTGTCTTCAGAAATTAATATCTCTGTTTCCATGCCGCCTGCCGCAGCAGCAATTATAATTCTGTCCATATTGTCAACAACAATGCTTGTAATTGGCGGTTGTTGATCTAATCTTCCCGAGAAGGCAAACGGACCTGCGACCGCTCCTCTTTGCTCCCATGTGCCGTCCGATTCTTTGACGGCAAGATGAATGTTTATAGAACGCGCGATCTCGCTGCCCGGATTGGTGATAGGTGTTACTTCCTGCCATGCAATAGCGGCGAGTCTTTCTGAATATGCACTTACCGGAAATCTTCCTTCTTGGTTGGTAAGAAGTTCAGGGGCTTCCCAATATTCGACAGCCAAAACAGCGAAAACAGACGAGAATGAAATTAGCGCAAATAAAATCAAACCTTTAAATAGTTTTCTCATAATCCCAGCTGTATCCTTATTCTTCGATGTAAGTCGACAAGTCTTGTTATATTCTGATTTTGCGGATTTGCCATAAGCCTTTGGACAAGGTTCCATGCTATAATTGTATTTCCTGCGAGATATTCACGCTGCGCTTGTTGGAAAATTTCTTCGTCAGCGGCTGAAAATACAATTGTATCGGGAATAGTCATTCTGCTCACAAGCCTGTCTTTTGTGATTGTTGCCTGAGCATTACCGGGGTTCAACATAATAGCTTCGTCAATTTCAACTAACGCAGAATCGAATAAAACTGTAAGGTTTTCGTTTAATATCCGGTTTACGTTCGCTGTTAATGCGTTTGATCGAGCGACAGCCTCTGGGCTTGGCGGTGGCGGCCGTAAACCCATGTATACTTCACCCTGCATTATAATAGCTGCCATGTTAGGATGTCCGGGGTTTATTACCCTCAGATTTTGAAGATCCGCCCAAGCCTCCGGCGACTGTTCTCTTGTGCCTGCAAATGCAGTATCCAAGCGTTGTTGAAATCCGGCATTAAATACCGGCGGGTCTCTGAATTGTTCGATCCTTAGTTCGAGAATACTTGCTGCTTCATTTAACGGGAAAAGTAATCTGATGTCTCTTGTTTGTTGAAGAGCAGTCTCAAACCTTTCTAATCCCAAATCGCGCTGTCCGGCATTTATGTAACGCACTCCTTCTTCGTAATTTTGCTGTGCAAGGTTCTGTAATTGGCTCATGACCGGAAACTGAGGAGCGGTGGGCGGTATAGACCTGTCCATTCCTGCCGCTATAGCTGTACGTATTAAACCCAACAAGCGTAATACTTCCTGGTTTTGTTCTTGATTTGTTACAAGCCATCGGGTTCCGGCTCTTTCCGCTGTTTCTTCCGCTAAGTGAAAATTTTGCGCAAAGAATAAAGCATTTGCAGTGTTTAACAATTCGCGTACTTCGGCTATTATCATCTCGTTTTCTGTGGTGGAGATGGCATGTCCTAATCCAAGTGCCCGGGTGTCCCAGCTTGCAGTAAATTCGTCGTCTGCCTGAATTGCCAGAGAGTTGAACATTCTTGCAGTTGAATCTATCAGCAAGCTGCGTGCGAGAGTGAAATCCTGCCTTTGGCTTGCAGCTTGCGCTTCTGCAAAAAGTCTCTCCCCGTCATGCCTGTATGCTAAAGCCTGATTTAATCTTGTGTTGGCTGTCCCGGCCAGCGCGATTGTTTCGTTTAACAAGGCTGTAAATTCATCTATTGCCGTTTCATAATTGCCAAGAATATACGCTATTTCATTGTTTGCTGTGAACCTTGGTGGTTCGTTTCTGAATTGAGTTAAGAGTATGTTATTAGCCTGTAGTTCCTGAGTCATCAGAGGAATCAGCGGAGAGAACACCTCAAACGCTTCTGTCGGATACCTGTAAGTTATAACTGCACCGTCTTCTGTTGTTCGTGTTTCTCCGTCAAGGAAATTTATTCCTACCGCTATTTGACTGTTTCTTGTGTCTATCGTATTTCGCAGATTGTTATGCACTATAGAATAATATCTGTTAACCGACAAAAGCTCTTCCTGCAAAAAAACTGAATGAATCGAATTGACTGCCGTTATAACGTTTGTTAGGTGAAATGATTCATGAAGCTCGTTTATCTCTATATTTACAGCCTCTGCGTTTGCTGTTATATTTTCGAGTTCTTCTTGGGTGGAAATAATGATGTTTCTTACCTGCCGTTCGGATGTTAAAGCGGCGTCTGTTGTTACGATTCCCTGCTGCCAGTTTGTCAAAGAGTTGTGCTCTATATTTTGCCGTAAGGCAGCATTTACACCCTGCAAAAGGAAAGTATTTGCTTGATTTACAGTGTATAATTCAAGATATTGAGTCATGTCTTTAGTAAGGATAGTGTTTCCAAACAAAACAACTGTTTCTGCCGGCTGTGCCGACTGTGCCAGCTGTGCCGGCTCTCCTTCAAAAAATTGTGTGTGTCTGTTAAAGAACTGCCCTGTCAAGTTATAAAAGCTTTGAAGTTGACTTAGATAAAGTGCGGCATCAGCTAAATTGCCCTCCTGAATTGCGGCGAGAGCGGCGCTGTTTGCTCCTTCTAAATAAGATAAAAACACATTTAAACTTGCACCAACCGAAGTTTTCCATACAACGTCAAATGCACCTAACATTCCTTCCTGAATTGGTTCTCCTGCTCGTCCATGAATAATTGCCGACAAAAACGCAACATGATTGCGATCTCCCATATACGGATCTATTTCATGGAGTTCTTGGGCAATCTGCGAAAATACATTAGTGGTTGTATACAATTCATGTTTCATTACGGTAAAAGCATCAATTGCCGTAATGAAATTGTTAGCTGACTGCGTAACTCTGTTTAAATCACCTGCATTTATACTGCTGATTAGTTCAGCCGAGAGCACTTCCATTTGAGAACTAACCTGCTGGAAATTCGCTAAAACTCTGTTAATTCGTTCTGTTTCCGTAACAACCCTGCTTTCGATTCCCGCTCCAAAACCGGCCTCGAAAAATTCAAGGCGCATGAAATCCATTCCTTCGGCATAAGTCAGGATAGCAGAAACTCCGTCACCTAAATCAAGCCACTCTCTGCCTCTTTCAAAAATGTCGCGTAACAGATTTCTGTTTATATTGAATTGTGCGATTTCCCGGGCTCTGAGCATAAAATTTATTAATAATGGACTGGTTTCTCTTTCAAGAGCGAAAAGCTGGTTGGACAATTCCAAATGCCTTTCATCGTTGTCGGGATCGTACAATAGACTGATTAATAATTCATCGGCAATACGTGTAAATTCTTCACGTATTTGATTAATTCTGCGAAATCTTATTTGCGCATCATCAAATCTGTCCGGGTGGCGTTGTATGAAATCAATCAGGATTGATGTAGCTTCTTCGTAATATCTGTCTGTTATGAGAGCATCAGCTCTGATCAGATCTTGATCTCTTCCGCCGGCACCATAAGCCGAGACTAATGCCGTGAGCATAAAAAATGCGAGAAAACAGAATGTAATTAGAGAGCGGCTGTTCTTGGAGACAGCGCCCCTTTGGACACAATTTGTCATTGTCATTATTATACTATATTATCGTAATTTTATTTAGCTTTATTAAAAGTCTCCGATACTAAAGTGTGGACAAAATCTATAATTTGCGTTAAATTTAAAGGTAGATATGTTTTATTCTAGGACAACTGCATTTTTTGTTGTTTTTTTACTGTTTTTTACTCTTTTTTTCGGCTTTGCTGCTTTTGCTAGTGATCGGCATGATGTTTATGGCAATGTAGCGGACTATTTAAACAGAATTTTTGGCATTGACAATAATGCCGGTTTAACAACATTCCCTATATTAAATATTCCGATGGGCGGGCGTGCGGAGGGCATGATTGCTTTTTCCGCTACTTCTGACGACATTTCATCTATAGAAATTAATCCTGCCGGTTCTTCAATGCTTCGAAAATCAGAATTGGCATTCTTCCATAATAACTGGATAGCAGATACCCGAATTGAGGGAGTGGCTTACACCACTCGTTTTGGGAATTTTGGGATTGGGGGAGGAGCCCGAATCTTATACACGCCATTTACCCAATACAACATTTACGGCGACAGAGTTTCCGGCGGTTTTTATTCCGAAGGTGTGGCAATTCTCAATATGTCGTATAACTTTTTGTCCGGGTTTTATTTTTCCGGTATTTCGCTGGGTATCAACTTAAAAGGTGCTTACCGTATAATGCCTGACTTTGCCGATCGTTATGACAATATCATGAGCGGTTCCGGCTTGGAACAATCTACTGTTATGGGCATGGTTGATATTGGTTTATTAACAAGGTTTAATTTTTTAAAAACTTTTAGTTCAAGGGAAAGAAATGCCGCCGCCTCTTTGGTGATCAGAAACCTTGGCCCTCCAGCGATGGGCGAGCCTCTTCCTACATCTATTAATCTGGGATTTTCGTACAAGCCGCTGCGACCTCTCACTTTGGGGCTTGATTTTACGCTTCCTGTGAATTTGATGGATCCCGGTCTTTCCGAGCTGCCCTTTGGAGCTTTTGGTTTTGCCGTTAATGTTACAGATTTTCTGTCAATGCACGGCGGATTTATGCTCAGAGCCGGAGGCAGCCGAATCGCAATCGGCAGCGTCATCAACCTTAATCGAATTGCTGTCGATGTAAATTACACTTTGGATCTTTTAACTCAATTACAGCCATTAAACAGAGTCAGTCTTGCCGTGCGTTTTGATTTGGGCGATCGCGACCGCAGACAGCTTGCGGATAACGTTGATGAATTGTATCTTTTGGGGCTGGAAGCTTTTTCTCGCGGAAACTTTGCCGATGCCAGATTGCTTTGGGAAGAAGCTCTGCGCATTAACCCAAGATTCGATCCCGCCAGAGAAAGTCTTACTATGTTGGATAACCGTGAAGAACTGCTGCAAAGAATCGAATCACTTTACAGATTGGAATTCTAACCCTTGAATCTCTAGATCATTTTTTACGGCGGAAAACTCTATAGTTAATATTCGGGAAAAGATTATGCTTGCGTTCAAGCGTTGTCAGCCATTCGGTGCTGATGTAATTGCTTCCTAATGCTTCATAAATCGTTGTAAAATTACGCAGAGAATTTTCCGCTCTATGGCGGGCAAATTCCGCAGATTCCTGCTTTTGCAGAAGAGCAGGCCAGTCTGATGACTGAGCGAGAAGTACCTCACGGGCGGCCTGGTTTAACGCACGCTCGTTTAAGCCTGTGTCGTCAGGGAAACGTTCGGCAAGTTCTGACATACGTTCCATAGCTCGGAACAGGTGGCGGTAAATCCAGTCGTTGGAAACATCGAGCCAGTTTTCGGCGTATCCATTCACCCCGCATGACGAAAACTCAGGCGAAACAACTTGAATGGAAGATGCTTCCTGTTTGAACAGGTATTCGCTTGGGCAGACAAACTTGACATCCCTGTACCCTGCTGCCATTCTGAAAAGCGTTTCGATAAATTGCGGGC
>WQWD01000166.1 GCA_009785545.1 Treponema sp.
AAAAGTACTAAAACGAAAACTTTTAGTTATACTTGTTTTATTAGGATTATTTATCGGCAGTATCGTTTTAATTCCGGTAGTTGGCTGGGAATTTGAACCGGCACAGGAAGCCGATAATGTTGACATAACGGCGACTCTGGCGATGGGAACTCCTCTTGCAGAAACAGAAGCCGTTTTAAGGCAGCTTCAAGCAATCGTAGAAAGGGAAATACAAGGCTTTGAAAGATTGACTCTTCGTGCAGGCGGCGGCGGTTTTATGGGCTTTGGCGGCGGCGGTAGCCATTCAGGTTCTCTTAGAATCAGTTTGCCCCCTTATGCGCAAAGAATAGAAAGCGCTAATGAAATACAAGACATTCTGCGCCCTTTCTTTAATCAATTTCCCGGAGTCATGTTTAATTTTGGCGGCGGCGGCGGCGGCGGTTTTATGATGGGAGGCTCTTCTATCGATATTATTTTACGCACAGATGACCTTGCAAGAGGCAGAGAAACAGGAGAACAAATTGCCGCATTACTTAGGGAAAGATTGTCTGATTATTTAACAGAACCAATGGTAGATTTAAGAGACGGTCTGCCCCAGTATGAAATATTGATTGACAGAGAAAGAATGTATGCTCTTGGGCTTAACACTTTTATTGTTGGCAATGAAATCAGAGCGGCGGTAGACGGCGTTACTGCCACAAGGTTCAGATCGGAAGGCAGAGAGTACGATGTTCTCCTTATTCTGGCAGAAGCGGATCGCAGCACATTGCCGGCTCTTGATCATATTTTTATTAACAGCCAAATGGCAGGCAGAGTTCCCCTTTCAAGTTTTGTAAGTTACAGACAAGGAACCGGCCCTCTTACAATCAATCGGGAAAATCAAGGGCGAATAATCACAGTCAGCGCAACGTCAAGACCGGGAGTCAGAATGAATGTTGCACAAGATTTGGTTGAAGACCTAATCAGAACGGAATTGCCTTCAAGGATAGCTGTAGATGACGATATAAGCATTGAGTTCCGCGGTGCTAATGTCGAAATGATAAGAATGTTTGGACGGTTTATTTTTATTTGTATTGTCGCCATTCTCCTTGTATTCGGTATTATGGCAAGCCTTTTTGAATCATTCCGTTCGCCGTTTATTATCATTTTTACAATTCCGCTTTTATTGATCGGAATTGTCGCGTTCTACTTAATTACAAATACTATTTTTAATATGCTTACAGCGGTTGGGCTTTTGGTTTTGATAGGAATTATTACGAATAACGGTATCATACTTGTTGATTACACAAATCTTCTTCGCAAACGTGGATACAGTCTGAACAATGCGGTTGTAGAAGCGGCACGCAGCCGTCTTCGTCCAATTTTGATGACCACATTAACAACTATATTGGGTCTTGTGCCTATGGCATTTTTCCCCGGCGAAGGAACCGAGCTTGTAGCTCCTATCGGAAAAACCGTTCTTGGCGGACTTTCCTTTGGCACTTTGATGACGTTATTTTTGATGCCTGTTCTTTATGTGATAATAAACAAAAATTCAGATAAACGCTCAGCCAAAGCTCAGTTAAAACGTGAAAGAATAGCGGCAGGTGAAGGCCGTTCAAAACTTAAAATAGAGGATGAAAATTATGATCAGAGTAGAAATAATAGCTAATCGCTCAGTCGAAGAAAACATTTTAGAAGCCCTTGCAAAAGAAGGCGTAGGCAAATTTTACACAATGATTCCCAATGTATTGGGAGTAGGTGCTTGCGGCCCCCGCATGGGAACAGCCGTATGGCCGGAAGAAAACTTTTCGCTTGTCATTTGGTGCGATGAATACGAAGCTCGTGCCATTGCAGAGGTAATTGCGAAAATCAAAGAAAAATTCCCGGGAGAAGGAATTAAGCTGTTTGGTCTTGAATGAATATATACCGCAAAAGAATTTTGAAATGTTTAAAGTCGTTTTACATTGCCCACAGAGGTTTGTTCGAAAACTCCGGCGATGCGCCGGAGAACACGATTTTAGCTTTCAAAAAAGCGGTAAATGCCGGTTACGGGATTGAGCTGGATGTTCAAATAACAAAAGATAAACGTATTGTCGTTGCTCATGATTATGATTTAAAACGTATCTGCGGTGAAGATATACTGATTAAAGATTTAACGTATCAGGAATTACGCAAATACAAAGTTTTAAATTCAAATGAATCTATCCCTCTCTTGGAAGATGCGCTAGGAGTGATTAACGGAAAAGTTCCTTTGATTGTTGAAATAAAAACAGAGAGCGATTATAAAGAAGTAACTATGTTAACTTCTAAAATTCTTTCTTCCTACTCCGGCCTTTATTGTGTTGAATCGTTTTCGCCGTTTGTTATTGGCTGGTATAAAAAAAATAATCCCAAAATTATTCGCGGACAATTAGCCGATGATCTTGTGCAAAAAAAACATTTTAAGTCGCACTTTAAAAACTGGATTCTTACCAACATGGTTTTTAACCTTTTTTACAAGCCTGATTTCATTGCTTACAATCATGAGTATGGCGGCAATAAATGTATCAGGTTTTGGAAACGCTTGTTAGGGTGCAGTTTAGCTGCGTGGACTATTCGGTCGCAAGAAGAGCTTGAACGTGCGGCGGAAAAGTTTGACATTTTTATTTTTGACGGGTTTTTGCCAGCAGTAAAAACAGGAACAGAACACTAAGTACCAGACGCAGCCAACGAGCCTTTGGTAGACGGAATCTCGTTTCTCGCACGTTCATCAAATTCGCAAGAAATACGCAACGCTCTTGCCGCCGCTTTAAAAAGTGCCTCTATTTTGTGATGATCGTTTCTGCCGCGAATAATTTCCAAGTGCAGGTTGCACCCTGCCGCACTCACAAACCCTTGCCAGAAATCTTCGATTAAATCAGTTTGAAATTTATACTGAGTTCCGTCTTCCTTTGTTGAAATCAACGGCACTGAAGAAAGCTGCCCTTCGAAGTAAAGGAAAGGTCTGCCGGAAAAATCCACTGCCGCACGGGCAAGACATTCGTCCATCGGAAAAAGGCAACTACCGTTACGTTTAATTCCTCGCTTGTCTCCGGCTGACTTGGCGAAACATTGTCCCAAGGCAATTCCCGTATCTTCGATTAAGTGATGCTGATCAACCTCAAGATCGCCCTTGGCAGTTATCTCAATGTCGAACAGCCCATGACGAGCGAATGTATTTAACATATGAGCCATAAATCCCAACGGATAGTCAAGCTTTGCGTCACCTGTCCCATCAAGATTTAACCGCACGGAAATTTCAGTCTCGGAAGTCTTTCTGTTAATCTCAGAAACTCTTTTCATGTTCATTATAACACAACCTTCCGCAAATCATATTCCACAATATCCGCAGCGCCCATTTTTTTTAGTTTGGGAATAAGATCGGGAACATCATGTTTTTTAACAGCGATTTTTACAGCAAAACCTGTTTTTCCGTAAAGAGGAGCGACTGTTGGGCTTCTCATTGCGGGAAGGCTTGCCAGAGACTCGAAGCGCTCTTTGGGAATGTTCATTTCGAGCATTACACGCTCACGACCGTCAAGAACAGCACGGAAAAGCATGGCTAGCTCTTCGACACGGGCACGCTTTTCGGTATCTGCCATTATTTTACGTGAAGCTACAAACCGGGTCGACGATTCGAGCAATGTCCCGATTATTTTCAGACCGTTATCTTTGAGAGTCTGTCCTGACGAAGTATTGTCGATAATCATGTCGGCATCATCGGGTGGGAAAACTTCGGTAGCTCCGTAGGTGCGAAGAATACGATATTGATAACCATGCAGCTTTAGCCAGTTTTCTGTTAAGTTAACATATTCTGTTGCAACAACAAGTTTTTTTGAGCGCAGCTTTTCATCATCATAATCTTGAGGAACGGCGGCGACAATGCGGACTTTATCAAAACCAAGGTCGAGAATTTCTTCGACATCTGCGGAGCTTTCCTTTATCCAATCGATTCCGGTAAAACCGGCATCATGGCTGCCGATTTCCAGAAGCTCTCCTACATTTTGAGGTTTCATGATTTTGGCTTCAAGCCACGAAGCCCCCATAAAAGGACGGTAAGTCCTGTCCGCAAGCGAGATGGAAAAGCCTGCCTCTGAAAACAAGCGGTTTACATTATCGTAAATTCTTCCCTTGGGAATAAGTATTCTAAGTTTCTCCATGTTATGAGCTTAGTGTAATTACAAAAAAATGTTAAGTTGCAATCATCAATACTTTCAATACTTTGGGTTATTTATCAGTAAAAATCCGGCAGCTCCAATGCTGTAATCTGCCTGCTCTTCCCATGAAGCGAATAAAACACCGCCAATCTGCCCTATCTCTGTGTAGACAAAACCTTCAGGCAGCGGAGGCAAGGAGGGGTGCGAAACATCGTTTCTCCATTGTATTGCACTAAAAAAAGTGTCCACAGAAATTTCATCACCTGTATGATCAAAATCAGTCTTACGAAATGTTTGTGATATTAAACGTTCTCCGATTCTTCTTGCCGTTCTGAAATAAAACAACCCGTCATTGCCCAAACGGAGAGTGTCCACATCCCAGCCGTCATCCTCAGGGAAAAGCTGTAAAGCGGGAATTTGCACCGGGAAAGGTGTATTAGAATTCATGTTAAACGACCATGCTCTTGGGTTTGCCGGAGGATCATCTGTATCGATAAAACGCCTGTCCAAATAAAGAACAGCGGCAGGTTTTTCGCCGTAAAAAACAAAACCGCCTATCGTATAACGCCGGAAAAAATCTCCTCCGGGAAAATAGTACATGAAAAGGCTTGGCTGCACAGCATTCAATTCAGGGATTTCACCTAACGTAATTTTCAGGAAGCCGTCACGGTTTAACGCCATGGCAAGAGAGTCTGCTCGTTCATGCAAAAAACGAATATGCAAGGCATAAGGCCAAGGCGTAAAGGCTTTAAGCAAAACAGCGTCTTGTATTGTTTCGATGTGAACGGGGCCGCTTTCCGAAAGTTTAAACCAGATGGGATGTTCTCCTGTCTGCAAAACCGCCGCAGGTCGTGCCCCCGACCAAGTTACATTGACGTGAGTATTTTCTACAGGCTGACTGCGGCTACAGGACAAAAACATCAAATAACAAATAACAAAGAATACATAACAAAACTTTTTAATTTAAATCCTCCGGGAAAGTTATTTTGCGGTTTGAGTTTTCGCCCGGAATTACCGCTACCTTGCTGCGAAACCTGTCCCAAATCTCGGCGTCATCGGTGAACTCTTCATCTACGGAAGCTGCTTTTTCGTGAGCGTATAAAATCTCAGGAAACTTAAAACCTTGAGGAGTCTGCGCCAAACCAACTATCGCACGTTTCAAATGCTGCGTAACAAAATGCTCTTCGCTCTCAATTATTTTTGGCGTGTCTGTCACCTGAAGCACCGGAATAACAGCGTCATGTTTTTTTACAGCTTCGATAATATTTTCTACAAGCAGTTGGCTAAGCCACGGTCTCGCCCCATCGTGGATAAGCACATAATCCGAAGAATATTCCGTGAGCGCTTCAAGTGCGTTAAACACAGAAGCTCTGCGAGTTTGCCCTCCGTTTACAAAGAGCAATTTTGGAGTTTCGGAAGCCAGAAAATCCTGAGGCAAAGCGTTACGTGCCATTTTTTCGCCGTTTTCGGGGACAACAATTACAATGGTATCAACAGATGGGACATTCCAAAAAGCACTGACAGATTTACCCAACACAGT
>WQWD01000167.1 GCA_009785545.1 Treponema sp.
AAAAAAATGGAAAATGGAACAGAAATATAATAGGGTAATTCTTAATGTTGATATTAAAAATTGGGTTGCCATAAGATTTTGGTATAATAATGGATACAACAGAATTATTAAATGGATCGGTGACAAAGAATATTCAAATATTACTTATGCAATGTTACGATTAGAAAAATTATTATAAAACTCCAGTTTTTAGAAATAGCTAATTTAATTCTGGTATACAATTCATTTAGGAACGATGTGTAGTATTAGTTTACATCGTTCTTGCTTTTGGTTAGAATGCAATAAATGATGTTCTTCGAAAGGAGTTGATTTATGAAACAGTATCAAAGGTCAATGGTTATCATTCTTATTTTAGCGATAATAATCGTAACTACTTGTGCTTCAATTGATAATGAAAAAAAATCAACAGGGCAAATCTTTTTGTACGGAGAAAGTCACGGTTTTCCAGAAATAATGGAGAGACAGCTTGAAATATGGTATGATTATTATCACAATCATAATCTGCGGCATATGTTTATTGAATTTGCTTATTTTACGGCTGAGTTATTAAATATATGGATGTTATCAGACAATGACGACTTATTATACGAGCTATTTAATGAAGATTGGTTCGATGCTGTTCCCTCTGTTTCTTATTACTTAGATTTTTTAAAAACAATAAAAAGAGAGTTTCCCGAAACAACTTTTCATGGTGTAGATATAGGATTTGGATATTGGGCGGAGGGTAAACTTTTTTTGCAGTATCTTAAAGACAATAATGAACAAGGTACTGAACGGTATTTATTGACACTGGAATCAATTGAGCAAGGGAAGCATTTTGGCAGGACAGATGACTTTGAGTTTCGTGTAACGAAAATGACAGAGAACTTTATCCGTGAATTTGATAGATTACTTGACCAGAATGTTATGGCAATAAATGGCGCAGCTCATGCCACATTAGGTTTTTACAATTACAATGTAGCTGGGCGTACTGATGTTCCGACTATGGCACAGCGTTTAAGGCTGCGATACGGCGATTCTTTACACATAGAGGATTTGTCAATATTAGTTTCTATAAATGAGCCTATTTCGATAAATGCCCCTATCAGGGTAGATATAATTACTATAAACGGTATAGACTACGAAGCTTCATATTTTGGCACGGATTTTACAGCTTTCAGAAATATTGTTTCGCGGAGTTTTTGGCGACTGGAAAATGCTTATGAAGATTTTAAAGATAAACCGACAACAGGAGATTTTCTTCCGTTTGACAATTACCCAATGAAAATTGAATTAAATCAAGTTTTTATTGTAGATGTTACGTTTAGAAACGGTACTGTTTCAAGACTTTTTTACCGTTCTGAGGGCGGTTATTGGCGAAGTACTCCAATAACAACAGGGTTTATTGTAGAGTAAATTTCATTTATCATTACTTACTTTGTCAACACGTCCAATATTGAGGAGGTTGGGCTTAGATTTTTAGAGCTTCTTGCCCGCCATCAACCGCCGGAGTTTTACATTTCAAGAGCAAAACATTTTTTGGGCTTTTACTGCGACAATTTAAAATGGGAAACTCATGAGGCTGTCCCAAAACTTCAGTTATTGAACAACTTTCTTAGAAAAATACCTTGAAATATTTGTAAGTATAGTTTACTATTGTAGTAACAGGACTCCCCGCACCTCTCCACGAATGTGTGAAGTGTCCCAGGGGAGACATTTTTTATGATTGTGCTGAAGCCACCAACTACATACGAACAACAAGTAGAAATGTTGCGTGTACGAGGATGCCTTATTGAAGACACCTCATTTTGTATTGAGGTTTTATCACAAATAAACTATTACAGGCTATCGGCATACCTTCTACCTTTCAAAAAAGATGATGGAAATTATTTGCATCGTACAAATTTCAAAGATATTTATCAAATATATGAATTTGATCGAAAACTACGAAATATGTTATTTTCTGCTGTTGAGGAAGTTGAAATCCATCTGCGTGCCAAATTTGCCTATTACCATGCCCATAAATACGGCGTAACAGGATATCTGGATGCAGCGAATTACAATGAAAGGCATCGCCATGATGTGTTTATGGAAAAGATTGAGAACGAAATAAAGAACAACCGCAAGGCTTTGTTTGTCCAACATCATATTGATTCTTATGATGGGGTATTCCCAATATGGGTCATAACAGAGTTGTTCACTTTTGGTATGCTGTCATATTTTTATGGAGATATGCCATTGCAAGATCAGAAGCAGCTTGCAAAAGAAATATTTTGCACTACTCCCAAAAATATTGTTAGCTGGCTTAGATGTTGTACTGATTTACGCAATATTTGTGCACACTATGGTAGGTTATATTTCCGCATATTTTCGGCTGTTCCTGCGAATATACCTTGTCTGGGAGCGAAATCGGAACGGCGGCTATTTGGCGTGGTCTTGGCTTTAAAGGCGTTGTATCCTAATGCAGATAAATGGAATACAAGAATTTGCGTAAAGTTGAAAAAATTAATAACATCATATCATCATATTATTAAGCTGAGTCATATCGGCTTTCCTACTGACTGGGAAGGCCTGTTAAGGAACTAAGACTTATGGAGAGGCAAATCCATAGATGAAATTCATCAAGCCGCCGCCGATTTCTATAGTCAAAAACACTCGACAGTTGATATATAGTCAATTAATTTTATTAATTGACTATTTCCGATTGTAAATACTTATTGTACAAGGAATTATTCAATTCCTTGTACAATAAGTAAAATTAAAGGACTATAAGACAATAAACTTGCCCCAAAGGTTGTAAGTTTTAAATTACGAAATCTAGCCAGCTAAACATTAGGTAACATACGAACAACATCTTAGTCTACCATAACCCCCATTGTTATTGGTCTGCCATGCCAATAGTTCCCATCTGAACGATAAAACATTCTTGAAACAGAACCATCTGTTCTCGTGAAATCCACAACAAAAACTTGATTTATTTCTATCATCATTGGATAGTTTTCAAAAAAAAGTACATCTCCAATTGTCAGCTTGCTGCTAAAATCGTTATAAGCATTCTCCAAACGCCAAAAGCTCATTGACACAATATCTCTGAATGTAGTTAAATGCGTACCAAAATATGATGCTTCGTAATCTTCATTGTTTACGGAAATTATATCCATTCTTATCGGTGGCGGGTCAATTTCCAAACTGAACCACGGCAAATCTTCTATAGCTAACCATGACAAATCTTCCGTATGTACAGAATCGCCGTAACGCTCTCTTAAACGGTCTGCCATAGTTGGAACATTAGGAAGCCCCAGCATCCAGCCACCGCCAAGTGTAGTATGGGCTGCACCAAATATTCCCATAACATCTTGATCACGCAAATTATCGAATTCACGGATAAAGTTCTCTGTCATTTTGGTTGTACGATATTCCCAATCAAGATATTTATAAAAACGCTTTCCTTGTTCAATCGCTTCCAGCGTCAACAGATACTGCTCAGTACCTTGTTTATCATTGTCCCGAAGATACTGTAAAAAATCTTTGCCAATAGAATCGTATTCATGCCCAATGTCTATCCCATGAAAAATTGTTTCAGGAAACTCTGTTTTAATTGCCTTAAAAAACAGGAAGAAAGGACTATGCCAAACAGAACCTGCCCAATCACCAAATAATTCATACAATATGTCATCGTTGTACAATGGAATCCACATATTTAAAATTTCAGCTGTAAAATATGCCTGTTCAATAAACATATGCCGCATATTATGATTGTGATAGTATTCATGCCAAATCTCAATTTGCTTTTCCTTTATTCTTGCAATGCCATGGGCTTCACCATACAGAAAAATTTGCCCTATTGATTTTTCTATGCGTGTATCAGTTGGAGCACACGCTATAGCGTTTATTACTATTGCAAAAGCAAGAAAAAAAAGTAAAAGCGTTTTTGCGACTGATGACATTTGAGTTTTTTTCATAAGCCAACTCCTCTAAACATAACACTATTATTGTAAATAATATATTAGCATATTTTACAATTTTTTCATTGTCAAGTATTTTTATGTTAATACACAATTTCGTATCGTAAATACGATATAATGCAAAAAATATCGTAAAAAAACTAATGTTAATGTGGTATATGCTGCGGATAGATTTTCATAAGCTCTCTGATTAAGACAGGAATAAAATCATCAAATGTAGGGTAAATCTCTCGGTTGTCTATATATTTTTGCAGAAGATTATATACTGTATGAATATATATAAAGCCCTGGTCATACTCCAAGCGTAAAAGCTCTGCCGTATCTGATCCTTGATTATCAGCCAACATTCTTATAACTATAGCACGCAGTATCAATTCCTCAGCAGCGACAGCCCACCACGGATAACCAGTTCCCACTTTTTCTCTGATTGGTTCCATGAGGTATTCGCTTTCTTCAAGAGCCTTGCGTATGCTGATATTATCCGTATCAAGAAAACCAAGAAATGAGTGCCCAAACTCATGCAGGGCGATATATGTGAAAAATTCAGTATCGCCAAAATCAGGGAATCCATTCTCATTAACGCTAAACGGTCCGTGAACCGAGTAAGCAGCCAACCCGTATTTTCGCATAATTACCGGTCCAAAAGCATGAGGACGGAATAAAGGAGAAAGCACTATATTATAACTTTCAAGGCTTTTGCCATAAAATGATTCCAACACAGAAATCATATCCCAATCTGGAAATACTTCTGCGGTTTGTTTCAAAATTGAAGTATAAAAATCTGTTTGACCTAAAAAGAATTTTTCAAAATTACTTTCTATATAAAACAACCTCATTGCCGAAATAAACTCAGGAATAATGCTGCGAAATTGTTGAAGAAAATTTGGCGCAGCGGCAAATGCGGTTTGATCCAGTGTGAAATACCTATTTATCATCAATGCAACCCACGGAGGAAGCTGAAAAGAAAAACCCTGTCTAAAATAATCACCTCTCATATCTTTATTTGTAAAATGCACTGCTTTGTGCCGTTTAAAATCAGCAAAATATGTGTTAATGCTTTGTTCGTACTCAAACTCAAAGGGAGCAACAAATCCTATATCCCTGTAATCGCTAAAGAACCGTATAACCGTAAGTAATTCTATCTGTGGATAAACAGCTATTCTTATGCCGTTTTTTTGAATTTCGATTGCCTCAGGTAAAAACACAGAAATATCATTTCTGCGAGTATCAACTGAAACGCAAGTCGTTATGAATATTATCGTTGTTAAAAATAAAACTGTTTTACAGGCTAATGATGTTTGCTCTTGTTTCATAAACCACCACCTTTAAAGGAACTTCTGTTATTGCAAATAATATATTAGCATATTTTACAATTTTTTCATTGTCAAGTATTTTTATGTTAATATACAATTTCGTATCGTAAATGCGATATAATATAAAAAATATCGTGTATGTTTATTTGATTATATGTAAAGCACATCATATTTTACCGAAAATAATACAATATGTTAATGAAAAATGCTAAAAGTTTTTGGCTGCGATATAAACGTCTTGTTACTAAAGATCTTCCGGTTCTTGTAAAAACCGGTATTAGCCAATCTACTCTTTCATCTTTATTTCCAGTCACCCCAATTCGCCGACCTCTATACCTGTTCATATTCCATGCCGCCAGCTCCAAACAGGCAGAAGCCAAATCAGCAGGCACGTCACCAGCCTTATACCCCGACCA
>WQWD01000168.1 GCA_009785545.1 Treponema sp.
TTCAATTGACAGCAAGATTTACACATAACATAACCTCCGTTACTCAGGGCTAAAGCGTATTCGCAGTTCGCTTTTGTAGTTTTGCAATAATAGATACATTTCAGAAGCGTTGAATGGGACAGCGAAACGGAATGTTTCTTCGTTTTCAGGGTGAAAGAAAATACGGTGGGAAAAAATCGGGAAATCTTCTCCTTCGGTTTGAACTGGAATTGTTACGGCAAGATCAACCGCACCAGTGAAGGCGTTTTGGTTTCTAGCGGTTTTTCTTAAAACAACAATTGTCATATCTTCAAAAATTGCCGCTGTAACATTTATTCTGTTACCATCTAATTCGTGAACAGTATCAAAAAATCCAAATACCGCAAGACCGATAATTGCCACACACATCAAAATAATAATAAAAAAAAGAATCCGTCTTGGTCTGTCAGCGACTAATGGGCCGAGTAAACTGATTTTGCTTTTTTTCTCCTCGCTTTGCCTGTAAAGTTTTTTTACAGATTCAGGAGCGCTTTCCAATCTGCGTTCACGGCTGTAATGAAAGTTCAAGTTTTCATAAGATGATTTATTATCAGAGTAATCATTATCAGGATTACTAAGCGAATACTTGGAGTTAGGTCTTTTTACTTCTTTTGATTCATCGTCTAACACAACCGTTTTCTCCTTTTTATCAATTGCTCATAAATCTGTCGGTTCGCCACCATGTCATGTTGATTCTGTAATTGTCTACCAACATGGCGCAAAGTATTCCTTCTGGCGAAAGATAAAAATCATTAAATATACGTTCCTCAGGTGAAATATAAATCATTCCACGGCGTTGGTTGCGATTGTTCAAATTGACATAAAGCAAGGCATATCCCTCATCAATCGGAAAATACAAAAGCGTTCTGCCGCCTCGTGCGGCTCCAAGCATGGAATAAAAAACATGAAAGTTTGACGGCCGTCCGCCTTCGAGGAGCTCAAAAAGAGGAACCTCTACAAAACTGGTGTAAGAGCCGTCTTCTACATTTAACGTCCAAATAAATGAACTTACGGGAATACTGCCTGTGCGAATATTTGTCGATTGGTCAAGAGTATCCCGGCTGTAATCTACCTTGATAAATAAATTTCTTGAATCAATGGAAGCTGTAATGCTGTCTATAACTCCGTGAGCTTCAGGCATATCGGGATGTGCAGGGATCATGTTAGATGGAATTTTAACAAGAAATAAAAGATTGCCGTTCGGGCTAAACCAGTATATTTCCCAGCCGTCAGGGACTCTGCAAATAACGGCAAGCTCATCTCTAACTGACGAAGCAAGCCCCACAATTCTGGGGAACGGGCTTCCGCCAATTCCTTCCCTGCCCAAAAAATGGATAAAACGCCCGTCTTGATCAAAATGCAGGATTATTCCGTCAAGCCAAGCTCTTGTTTCAGGATCATTAAATTGTTGATGATACGGGATTCTGTCTTCTACAAATATATGTTTGCGTGAATCAACTGTTATCCAACCCGGTTCTTCCAGTGGAAACGTAAAAGCCCATCTTGTAGCGTGTTCATCCTCTGATATGTTTGTTCTTAAAGTTAAAGGGGCGGGATTTGTATCTTCGTTGTAAATCATAAACAATAAATCGCCAAAAGAGTTATAATGGACAACTTTACCGCTGTTTCCATCGGAAATGTAAAAAAGCCCTTCTCTCATAGAAAAACAAATTGTTCTGATTCCTCGTGTTCCGTCAAGCCTGTAAAGAGCGATTTGATCTTCCATAGGGCCTATTTCCAAATAAAACAGGTCTTCCCTCTGAATTGTATCAACTCTGTTGTTTCCGCAGGAAACCAGCTGGACGATTGCAAAGCACATTATTGTTGTTATCAGTATTCTTTTCATTTACTTACAAAATCGGCTTTTTTTTGATATGTGTCAAGATGGATTCAATGAGTTTGTGCATTGTTCCCCGGCAATCGCTCCCCTGTCCGCTTCCCAAAACAATCAAACAATTATATACTAACCTCATGGACAAAATCATCTTAAAAGCGACAGAACTTGACGGTTACTTAACACAGGAAGACAAAAACAGCTTAAAAGAGTTAGACATTCTATTCAATAAAGCGCTTGGTATTTTTCCAAAATTTCAAGCCGGAGAAAAGACGGCTGAGAACGAAGTGATTAAGATTTACAACGAAATGGGAGAAATGCTTCAGGAGATTTGCCGTAAGAATAAAAGGCTTCATGTTTATTCGTTTGTTACTCCTCAGCAAGACCATGCGGAGGCATCCCGTGTTATTGCCAAGTTAAGGGATATTAATACCGAAAACAAAGAATTTGTTTATTATATTCAAAGAGCCTACGAAATGCTTTTTAAGCTCGCTTGGGGCGGTGCTCAAGGGGTTCAGAAAAATTACCTTATCGTAAAAACCCCTGTTACTTATCCAGCTCAAAATTACGCTGTTCACAAGATTACCAATATCGATAATAAAATCGAAAATACGGTGATGTGTGTAATGCTGCGGGGCGCTCTTCTTCCGTCGATGATTATGAGCAAAGAAATCGAAGAATACTCCTCGCATGGTTATGTAACTCCTTTTGCTCTTTTTAAAATCTTCCGCAATGACAACAAAAAGGAAGATGACATGGAATATATTTTAGACCTTGATAATTCGTTTTTTAACCTCGAATCCCTTCACGATAAAGATTTGGTTTTTGCCGATCCCATGAACGCTACAGGCGGAAGCATTGTTACAGTTGTGCAGTATTTAAAAAAATTAGGAATAAAGCCTCGCTCTGTAATATTTTTGAATGTTATCTCCGCCCTCAAAGGTGCGTTAAGAACGATCAGGGCGCTTGATAATTGCGATGTATACACGCTCTGGATGGACGGAGTTTTAAACAAAGACGCATATATCATGCCCGGTTTGGGAGACGCCGGAGATCGTGTAAACGGTAAAGACAACGAAACAAACCGCAGAAACATAATCCAGTTGTTAGCCGACTACGGCTCAAATATGGCAGGCTTGTACCGTTCTCAATTAAGAGAAATCGAAAATACAATATTGTTAAAATAAAAAACAAAGAATAAAAAGAAGGAATATAAAATGTTAAACATAAATAGACTAAACATAAAACTTGTTAAGTATTTATTCATTTTTCTTTTTTCTCTATTCTTTTTATTCGCTTTTTCCGGATGTATCACTACGGCGGCTACTGCGGAAGAATACTTTGAACTTGGAATGGCTTTTTTTGAGCTTGGCAGGTTTGAAGACGCTGAAAGATGGCTAAACCGGGCACGGCAGGCCGACAGAACTTATGTCGCCTCTCAATATAATTTGGGGCGGTTGGCGTTTGAAAGGCAGCGTTTTGAAGAAGCGGCGGCACACTTTGAAGGTATTCTCAGGCGTGACCCTGACAATGTATTGGCATTAAGAGCCTCAGCGTATACAAGAATCAGAATGGGCGACATCGACATCGCCCGAAGGCACTATGCGAGGCTTTTAGAACTGGTTCCTGAAAGTGCTGACGACGGTTACAATCACGCTCTTGTTTTGTTTGCCATGGGGCTTTACGAAGAAGCTGAATTTGTGTTAGAACGGCACGCTTTTGCGTTACGTGACAGCAGGGATATGCAGCTTCTTTTTGCCCGCTCTCAGGCAAGGCAGAATAAAGTCGAAGCGATAGATTCATTTGCCAACTTCTTAACGAATTTCCCGGAGCCGGAAGCCCGTTTTGAATATGCCGCTGTACTGGAACACCATGAGTTTTATTCAAGGGCGTTAGACGAATTAAGACTCGCTCTTACGGAACTTACCGAAACCACTACCGCCCCAACAAGAAACGACATTAACTTCGCTATAACAAGAGTACTGTTAATCGCTGACGGCGAAAGCAGCCAGGGGATCACCGAACTGGAAGCTCTGGTTGCGGGCGGATTCAACAACATTGAAGCGATAGAGGAATTAACAAACCATGATAAAATCAGCGCCGGCAACATCGAAAATTTAGACAGAATTATCCGCAATTTACGGGCGGCAGTTCCGGAAGAGACACCGCAAGACACCACTCCCGAAGATGATGATACTGACGACATGAATTGGGATTGGAACTTAGAAACTTACTCTGAGGGTAGTTCCTAACAAAGCGTCAAAAGTAAACATTTCACTGCGTTTATCTTCGGTCATTCTTAGCCGGATAAACGCCGTTAAATTCAGCCTTCCCAAAATTCTTACAATTTGTTCGTGACCTGCGGCTGCTGACCAGCGTAAATAATCTGTGGATCTGTCAATTGTTATTTCGAGGGTTTCTCTACGAAGCTGCTGGTAATTCAAGTTAAACAAATTAAATCTGTCTTCTATTCTTGATCCAACCCAATTATAAAAAACACTTAAAAGGCTGTTTTCAGTCGGCGTTTCCCAGCTAACAGTAAAACTTTCTGTCCAAAATAAAGTATTGGAAAAGCCGCCGGCTGTTCCTGCCGCAGGAGTGCCTCTTACCGTAAATGTGTTTGTAAAATTCAAAACACCGCCTGTAAAACCTCTAAAACCTGCGCTTAAAACAGACTGCACTCTCCACGAAATATCTTCGCCTTTTGGAATAACAAAAGCAGCGTTAATCAAATGAGAGAATTCATCAGTTTGATAAAAACTAAAAATCGGACGATACCCCAAAACACCAAACATATTTACGCTGTTAAAACCAAGTCCGGCTCCTATATTCAAAGAATCCGTTCTTGTATCATACCTTTGCTCTACCAATCTATTAATTCTGAAATTTACTCTTGAGGGAATAAACAAAGACATCATGTTGGAAAACTGGCGAAAAGCTATTCTTGTTTCAAGCAGATCGTTAAACGAAATATATTGAATCAAAGACGCTGAGGGAGCGTTCTCCAATAAATTGTCCATAGCAATTACAAGGCTGTCGGAAAAAAGCGAATAAAATGGCATTACCCGCCAAAGGTGAAAACTGCTTTCGATGCTTTCGAGTAATTTTTCCCCGTCATCAAAAACATCATGGGCGGCAAAAGCAAAATGAGTTCTGAAGTTACGTGCCATTCTAAAATTAAAATTAGTTAAATTTACTATAATCGGTATATCCAAAGATGCCGAGCTTTCCGTTTGCGTCAAATTATTCGGGCTTGAAAAAAAAGTGTTACCTTCAACCGACAAAGAAGCTCCTACAGGCCTTGTCCTCTGTGTCAGAATAAACTGCGATCTTGTCCTTCTTGAAACAGCTCCTGCTCCTGAATCAGGGATCAAGGGAATCCATGAGTTCAGCCAAAGTTCTGCATAATTTTCTGATTCTTCTAACTGTTCATTTTTTACCCAGTTAGCCTGTGTGTTTACGTTAAACAACGGAATAAAATTATTTCTTGGGGTGTAACCAAACCCAAAAGTCCAGCTTTGCCTTAACCTTGTTAAATCATAAAAAGCATCCGCATCAAACCTCATATTAAAGTTGGATGTGTAAGCCAAATTAAGAGTATGCCGTGTTGTATTATCCCCGGGAGAGGCAAAGAATCTTTCTCTGACAGAAAAAGATCCAAACGTTCTTGAAATTTCATGTTCCGCACTCCACAGGAATGTATCCTGCGCTATAGTAGAATTTAAGTTAGCCGAAATTTGCGTTCCCAAAAACGAAAAATCAATCCCTGTCCGTCCTGCCATACTTCCAA
>WQWD01000169.1 GCA_009785545.1 Treponema sp.
AAAACCGGAACCTTTAAAAATAACGCCAGCACCGCCAAAAATAAGGCGGCGAACTTCTTTCCCGCATTCGGGGCAGTCTTTTATAGGCAGATCACTCATTGTTTGAAAAACTTCAAAACAATGGGAACAACTTTTACATTCATACTCATAAGTAGGCATTGATGATTTTCCTTCTTCGGATAAGATAACAAAATACTAGTATGGAGTCAATCGAGGCTGTCCCAAAAACTGAAGTTTTGGGACAGCCTCAATCAGAAAAACATACCAAAAAGACGCATAATTTCATATCCACTCATAGGAGCTGTTCTAATATCAACATTGTTTTCGTTTTGAACAGGTGAATTCGCAAAAAGCAGTGCGGCAATTACAGTCCCCGGATCATCAGATACAAAGCCACCGGCAATATTAAGTATCGCTGCCATACCACGAGCGTGAGAAACATTTTCTAATTCAAACCTGATTACAGCTTCGTACTGATCTTCTTCCAACGGAAAAACATTAAAGAAAAGATGCCGTACAGGAAACCGAATCGGCACTCCCATTTCATTCAAAGATCTGGACAACATATCGCCGGGATTTACCAGCCAACTGGACAATGGCGCACCTCGGCTAAAGTCGATAAAACCTTCGGGGATTTCTGTTCCGCCCGCAAGCGGATCACTTGGCTGGTCGTTTGCAGACGCACTTACAAAAGCTTGCCTTGAGCCAATCGCAATTGAGACTCCGCTTTCGGACGAAAACCAGTAAGGCTGCCCTGTCACGGAACGATGTCTTCTCCAGCTTCTGCTGAACCTTAACCCCGTCTCTGCTCTAAAGTTTGGGTAATTTCCCCAGATAACAATCTGAAAACGCTGCCCGCTCTCTGGCGGAAATAATGCCGCAACAGCAAACGTTGTATTATCCAGCATTTGCCGAGTCTGATTGCCGCCAAGCTCTTCAATTGGCAATAAATCAATAATCGCCCGAGCCTCCTGCACATTGGCAAAAATATACAAGGAAGCCCCGTCAGCAAGCGGGAGAACCTGTATTTCGTCTAACACATCAGAAGCACGCGGCACAGATTGGCAGGAAATAAATAGAGCGGTTGTTATTATTATCACACGGAGGCACAAAGAAAACGGAATTGTTGTTTGTATTATTTTCATATTTCTTCAGCCGCCTACGCCTTCAATATCTTCACTAACCAATTTTCTTCTCCTGCTTCGATGGCAATCGGTTCATCAATTTTGACCCACTCGGTTTTGACAGCAAGTGTTTCTGCGGCGGCAACATCGCCGAATTGTGTCCAGGCTTCTTTGATGGAGTCAGAACCGTGAACGTACAGCTCGATACGATCAGTAACGGCAAAACCCATTTCTTTACGGGCGTTTTGAATACCACGTATCAGATCTCGGATGTCACCTTCCATTGAAAGTTCTCGTGTAATTTCCATGTCAAGGCCGACTGTAAGAGTGCCTTCGTTAAGGACACGCAGATTTGCTTTTTCTATACGGCGGACATCAAGTTTGTCTATTGTGATCTCCAGCGTCCTAACGCCGCTTTCGCACGGAATATCGATTGCTAAAGATGCGCCTTCAATTACGCTTTGTATTTCCACTGACGAAAGCGCTTCGATACGGGCGGCGGCCGCTTTCATATCCTTGCCAAGCTCTTTTCCCAGTACACGAAAGTTGGCTTTTACTTCGTATTCAACAAGCGCTTCTTCGTTATCGGAAAAGACAAGCTCCTTTACGTTGAGTTCTTCTCGGATTATATCCGCCATTTCGATGAGTGCGTTTTTTTCTTCTTGATTGCGCGTAACAAGTTCTGCTTTACGAAGAGGCTGTCTCATTTTGATACTGTACAGCGAACGCAGCGATCTTCCGATTGAAACTGCCGACATTACCGAAGCCATGCGTGACTCAAGTGATTTGTCACGGCGTTTTTCGATTGATACAGGATAGTCAACAAGATGTATTGATTCGGGATCGGAGGCAATCCGCAGATTTTGCCAGATAGCGTCAGTTGTAAATGGCATAAAAGGCGCAGCGACTGTTATCAATGTTTTTATCGCTTCGTAAAGAGTGCAGTAAGCTTCGATTTTATCGGTATCATTTGCAATATTGTCGATGTCGATACTTCGCCAAAAGCGGCGGCGTGAGCGGCGGATATACCAATTATTTAAAAGATCAATAAACCTTAAAATTGGATCAACAGCACGGCTAAGATCGTAAGCGTCAAGAGCGCCTCCAACTTTTTCTACTAAAGTTTGCGCCTCTGAAAGTATCCATTGATCAAGCAGATTGACAGGATTGATAGGAGCGCTTATGGCAGTAAATTTATCGATATTGGCATAAGTAACAAAAAAACTGTACGCATTCCACAACGGGATAAGAATACTCTTCATCACTTCACGTACACCTTCATCGCTGTAACGAAGATCATCAGCTTTGACAACTGCCGAATGAACCAAAAAGAGCCGAAGCGCATCAGCACCGAACATATTGATCACTTCATTTGGATCAGTGTAATTGCGAAGGCTTTTGCTCATTTTTTTGCCGTCAGTTGCAAGCACCAACCCGTTAACAATACAATTTTTAAACGCAGACTTTTTAAATAACGCCGCCGAAAGAACTGTGAGTGTATAAAACCAGCCTCTGGTTTGGTCGAGTCCCTCGCTGATAAAATCCGAAGGAAAATGACTTTCAAAAAATTCTTTGTTTTTAAACGGATAGTGATTTTGCGCATAAGGCATTGCGCCGGATTCAAACCAGCAGTCAAGCACTTCCGGGATTCTGTTCATCGTATCGCCGCATTCGCATGGGATCGTTATTTCATCAACAAAATGTTTATGCAGATCATCAGGGTAAACGCCGGAAAGCTCTTTTAATTCCGCACGGCTGCCAACACAAATTATTTTAGCGCAGGTATCACAGCGCCAGATGGGAAGAGGGTTCCCCCAAAAACGGCTTCGACTGATTGCCCAGTCACGTGCGCCCTCCAGCCATTTGCCAAATCTTCCCTCTTTGATATGCTCAGGAACCCAATGTATTTCGCTGTTAGCGTTTAACATATCCTGTTTGATTTTTTCCACGCTGACAAACCATGAAGCAACTGCTCGATAAATAAGCGGACTTGAACACCTCCAACAATGAGGATAAGCGTGAAGAAGCTGATCGCGCTTAACAAGCTTTCCTTCTTGTTTAAGTTTTTCGATTATCGCCTTATCTGCGTCTTTAACAAAGAGTCCGGCAAAATCGGTAACTTCATTTGTAAAACGGCACTCTGCGTCAACAGGACAAACAACTGATATACCTGTTCCTCTCAATACACGCTCATCATCTTCGCCAAAACCCGGAGCGGTATGCACGATACCTGTACCGTCTTGTGTTGTTACATAATCGCCAAGAAATGTGCGGAAGGCGTTAGGTGAATTTTCAAAATACGGAAAAAGCGGTTCGTACTGAAGTCCGGCAAGCTCTGCGCCTTTCTTCTGCCAAACTATTTTATAATCCGATTCATTTTTATAATAAATACCGAGCCGAGGTTCGGCTAATATGTAATGACAATTAACAGTCAAGTCTTCAATTAACACATAATCAATATCTGGCCCCAAAACTAAAGCAAGATTTGAAGGCAGTGTCCAAGGGGTAGTTGTCCACGCAAGAAAATAGCTGTCTTGAGGAAAGGTGTTTTTATTTTCACTATTGATCTTAAATCGCACAGTTACTGACGGATCATGCACATCTTTGTAACCGCCCAAATTGAGTTCGTGGTTGGAAAGTACAGTTGCGCATCTGGGACAATACGGAAGAATGTAGTGACCTTCGTAGAGCAAGCCTTTTTTCCAGAGAGCAGCAACAATCCACCAGATTGTTTCCATGTAGTCACTTTCCATCGTTTTGTAATCATTGTCAAAATCGACCCAGCGCCCAAGCCGAGTGATGGTTTGCCGCCATTCTTCAACATACCTAAGAACAGAAGCACGACAAGCTTCATTAAATTTTGCGATGCCGTATTTTTCAATTTCAGATTTGGAGTTTAAGCCGAGTTCTTTTTCGATCAATGCCTCGACTGGCAACCCGTGACAATCCCAGCCAAAGCGGCGTTCGACTTTTTTTCCTTTCATGCTCTGATAACGAGGGATGATGTCTTTAATTGTACTGGGGACAAAGTGCCCAAAATGCGGCAAACCTGTGGCGAAAGGCGGGCCGTCATAAAAAACAAACTCGGGTTTTCCTTCCCGCTGTGATATGGATTTTTCGAAAATTTTATTTTGTTCCCAAAATTTTTGGATTTCTTCCTCAAGTTTGGGGAAATTTACTTTTGCGTCAACCGGTTTATACACTTTTTGCTCCTGTTTTGTGTTTGTTTTTATAGTCAATTAATAAAATTAATTGACTATAATATGCCATAAATAGGGGTTTTTATCTACTATATTAAAATCTTAAGTGCAGTTTCAAGCATTATCTCTGTCTATCAAAATCCGTACTGCTTCAATCGCTGTTTTTATCGCCGCTTCGGTGTCGTGGCATTGCGGGTTATCCATGCCTGCTTTTTCACGTTCCTGATTCCACACAACATTGAGGACACATCCGGCTCTGACACCAAGAATTTGGCATACAATAAAAAGTGTTGCGCTTTCCATTTCGGAGGCAAGGCAGCCGGCTTTTAACCAGGCTTCCCACTTGTCTTTGAGTTCGTAAGCGGCAGGCATACGGTCGGGGCTGTGTTGACCGTAAAAGGAATCCTTGCATTGAACAATCCCAGCGTGCCGCCGTTGCTCGAGTTTTTTTGCAGCCTCGACAAGAGCGTTTGTAACATCAAGATTAGCAACAGCGGGAAACTCAACGGGAACATACTCTCGTGTAGTTCCTTCCTGACGGATTGCGCCAGTAGCAATTACCACATCTCCGCCAGTTACGGGAAGTGCCATTCCTCCGCAAGTGCCGACTCTGATAAAATCACGCACTCCTGTTTTAACAAGCTCTTCTACGCCTATTGCCGTTGAAGGTCCGCCCATCCCGGTAGACATAACCATCACGGTTTTGCCGGACAATTCACCTAACCAAGTGGTATACTCACGGTTTTGGCAAAAGAAACGGGGATTTTCAAGATAAGACGCAATTTTTTCTACACGACCGGGATCTCCCGGAAGAATGGCGTATAACGCCCCATGACTGTCATCAAATCCAATGTGATACTGTTTTTCCATTTTGTTACCTTCCTGTTATTTTTGTTATTTGTTCTCTATTCTTCTTTTAATTACCATCATCTGCCTTTGTCAAACGGGATTCCGGCAGATTTTGGCGCAATCGACTTCTTTGAACTAAAAGCAAGCACTATAAGTGTTGCGATAAAAGGAATCATTCTGTAAACATAGACGGGAATTGGGATTTCCCTCATGAATTCGATTCCGGAATGAGACGACGCAATTGCTTTCATAAACCCAAAAAAAAGTGCAGCAAAAAAAATGCGTTCAGGCTTCCACTGACCGAAAATCAAAACAGCGAGCGCCAAAAAACCGTAGCCGGATATCTCAGGGTTAAATTCTACCGAAGTTGGGATAACAAATACAAGACCCCCAAGCCCCGCAAGCGCCCCGGAAATCAAAACCCCTGCCCAACGCATGGCGTAAACATTTATTCCAACAGAG
>WQWD01000170.1 GCA_009785545.1 Treponema sp.
AAATTACGCAGATTAAATGTTTGAAGCGGACCCGGCTCAATTTGATCGAAAGTAACATTGCCGTTTTCATATTCGCATAACATATTGGCAAGATACACAGTATCGACAAGATTTTTGCAGTCTTTTGGAGCGTTTTCAGGATCATGGTGATAACGAATTGCGGCAATAAGCCTGTCGGGGAATTTCCATTTTTCGGAGATCATTGCGCCAAGTTCAGCATGGTTCATGCCTGCGGATATATCTTCGAATGTTGATGAAGGAATACTTTTATCGCCACAGAAACTTTTTATTTTATCAAGCAATGCTGGATGTACGCTAAAGAAAATTATTTTTCCAATATCGTGTAATATGCCGCCGACATAAACGTCATCCAGTAAACCGGGATCATTTTTAAAATTCTTTACAAGGTTATATGCATAAAACGCAGTTTTATATGAATGTTCCCAAAGTTTCTTTTTTTCGGAGGTATCATCGCCAAGCAATTTTTGAGTTCCGTATGAATAAAGAAGGTTTCTGATACCTTTGATTCCTATCATTTTTACCGCTTCTGATATGCTGTCAACTTTTTTGGATAACATATATTGAGCGGAATTTACAATTTTTAACAGATCTGCGGTTAATGCAGGATCCATCGATATTTGCCGTGCGATGACTGGCATATCGGATGACGGATCGGAAATAAGCCGTTGAATCTGATTGATGTTTTCGGGAAACTGCGGTAATTGTTCAATGCTGTCTACGATTTTTTCCGACAGAACAGAAATATTTTCTACCATGGTATTTTCAAGAGGGATGGTGATACTGGCAATAGTGCAAGTATCCGTAGTCCTGATTGAAAACGCTTCATCGTCAAGTCCCATCTTTTTAAGCATTAAAGCAAGAATAACTAACCCAAAACCGGCTCCTTCTGAGTCATCAAAAACTTGGGCGAATGCACCTTCCAGATTGTCTAATTCTCTTGACCTTGCCATTTTGTCATGAATTCGAAGCTGTTCTGTTTTGTTGGCAATTACATTATTGCGTATTTCTATGGTAACTATATTTCTTTTAACCTGCAAAATAACTTTTATATAAAGCCCTTTATTTTTTTGCAGTTGAAGGTAATGATCTATGTTATCTAATGTTTCTTTTTTGAATGTTTCCATTCCCTTTTCATAATCGTTGTCGTTATTGATGTTTAAGCCGCGTTCATTAAAAAATACACGCTTTGTATTTGCCTTTTTTGCATTAACCACAAGTTCCAATATGCAATAAGTAACATAATCTTTAAGTTTTAATTGATCCATGTGTCCGAGAAAAACTTCTACCACTTGCATGATATAATTTTCAATCTCTTTGGGAAGCGTATATGTTGTAATCGTCAACGGATAACCTGATTGTATAGCTTTTTTAATTTTGCCTTCGTCTACAACCAGTTCAGAAGCTGAAGTCATCACTATTTTCTCACCTGCTTCTATTATAAATAATTGTAAAAGAAAAATCTATAACTTATGAGAAAATATTCACGACAAAACCGTATGAACAAAAAAAGTCACCACAAATGAACACTTTTTCTCGGTATCTAGGTGGATTTTAAGACATTATATCACGTAAACGAGTTATTCTATGACATTTTTAAGTAATTAGGATGTATATTTTAATATGTTTATATCAATATACCCAAAATCCGCAGTTATTATGAGCAGTTACAGTAAATAAAAATAATTGCTCTTGACAGAAATGCGTCGTTGAATTAGGGTAAGAAAAGTAAGAATTATAAGGAGTTCAAAAATGGAAGTAGCAAGAGTTACATCAAAAGGGCAAATAACAATTCCTCGTGATATAAGGGCAAAAATGAATATCAAAAGAGGAGATAAAATAGTTTTCTTGGAAGATAATGGGAAATATTTTTTACAGAACTCGGCGTTAATATCCATAAAAGCATTAGAAAACATTCAAAATATTATGAAAGGCGATGCAGAAAAAGCAGGATTTAACAACCCTGATGATGTTGTAAATTATATTAAATCCATAAGAAAAGAAAAACAAAAATAATATGAAAATAATGGTAGATGCCAATATAATAATTTCTGCAATATTATTTCCAAAATCAATAATATCAGAAATTTTAAAACATATAGTGCTAAATAACGAAATTATATTAAGTGAATATACAATTAACGAAATTAGAGATGTATTCAATAGAAAATTTCCGAATAGAACAAATGAAATGGAAAATTATTTAGATAAATTGCCATATAGGTTTTTTTCAATAAAAGAAATAAATATCAAAAAATATCCTGCGATTAGGGATTTAGATGATATTCCGGTATTGGCAAATGCAATTGAATCAAATGTTGATATATTAGTAACTGGAGATAAAGATTTTGAAGGAATTAAAATAAAGAAACCAAAAATTATAAAACCAAATAAATATCAAGAAGAGTATATGCTGTGAAAAAGCAAAATATTAAGCTATATATGATCCGCCGCTCTGCGAATACAAATACCTTCTTTTAATGGTCATAATTGTGTTATAATAACACAATTTATGGGCATATCCGGCTGCCTGTGTCATTTTGTCCAAATCTTAAAATAAATCGGGCTCAAATATTGAAGAATCACAGTATTTCATACAATTTTTGATAAAATTGTTACAAATAAACTTGGCATGATTCTTGCTGAATTATGAGTGAGCAAGGAGGATGATATGAATAAAAAAACTACAGGAAAATCAGCAAAAAGCAACATGGCGTTGTATTTCGATGAAATCAACCAAATTCCGATTTTAACCCGTGAGCAAGAAGAAGAAGCTGCCCGTGAAGCTTCGAAAGGCAACACAGCGGCTAGGGAAAAGCTTATAAATGCAAACCTTCGTTTTGTTGTCAGTATAGCAAAAAAGTACCAAGGGTTTGGGATGCCGCTGGAAGATTTGATCAGCGAGGGAAATATCGGTCTGTTAAGTGCGGTTGATCGTTTTGATGTAGAGAAAGGTTATCACTTTATATCTTACGCAGTATGGTGGATACGTCAGGCTATCATGAGCGCTCTTTATGAAAAATCCAGAATGATCAGGCTGCCGGTAAATCGTGCCACTGAACTGGTTAAAATCGAAAAAACCAGAAAAATGCTCAGGGGAAATTACTCATTTGGAGAAGAAATCAACGAAATTACCAAGTTACTGAACATGGACAAAGACCACGTATACAACCTTCTTAATCTTTCCAGAGACATGATTTCTTTGGATGTTCCTGTCTCCGATGACAAGGCTTTGCGGCTTAAAGATTCCATCGAAGACTATACACACCTGTCCCCTGACGCTTTTGTCGAGATAAAATCCATGGAAAACGACATCGAAGAGATTTTGAGTACCCTCAAAGATGATGAGGCATACGTTATCCGGTGGCATTTTGGGCTTGGTCAGCGTACTCCAATGTCATTAAGAGAGATTGGCGAGCGGTGTAACCTTAGCAAAGAGCGTATAAGGCAGATCGAAGAAAAGGCGCTTTCCCGGCTGAGAAACCCCAAAAGAAAGAAACTTCTACAGGTTTATGTGGCATAGCATACTGCCTGAGTCGATTTTTGCAAAAAATCGAAAAAAGTACTTGACGTTGGAGAATAAAATTACTATGTTTAGAGTAGACTGATAATATGGTTTTGGATGAAGTCTACTGCTTTGCTTTCCATCAGGTTATAAATATATATGCTCGCTAGTTTTGCAAATGTTTATAACGATCATCTTCACAGTCAGGCATCTCGTTTTACAGCTGACATTTTATCAGTAACCTCCCGGGTTTCCTCACCTCCTTTTCCCGGGGGGTGTTTTTTATTAACTTAATGCTGAAGTTTTAATACCCCGCCGAACCTTTGTTTGGTTTTGGGCAGGGCAGTTATTTTTTATATTTGGAATCTTACTCCGAAGGTAACTCCCAAGCTTTCGCTTTTTATATCGTACATTCCTGTCAGGTCAAATCTGATTAATGGCAGATTGAAGGAAACTCCGCCAAAAAGCCGGTAATTCCAGTCGATTACATCCCTTGTTTGTCCGAACCCGTTTGCGTTTATGTTTCTTAAACCAAGAGCGTTCAAGTATGTTACTACATCATCAAGATCGCGAGAAGTGCCTGTATCATCTGCTACCGTTACATTTGTGCTTAAATTATACCCGGCACTTGACCATGCACGGCTTACGCCAAAACCCAGATACGGAGTAAAGATAAGAAGCGACATTGAAGCTTGCGCCTTAAATTCTACGTTGGTAGTACTCCAATTAAGCCCTAAAGTGGGGCTCGCTACATCAAGTGTCCAATCTGCAAGGACTAAAGGATTTGCATTAGAAGGTCCTTGAAAGTTCAATGTCTGCCCGGCTCCACGAGCACCCACTGTAAGTCCGCCTCTTAGATGATTAACACCTACTCCCAATGACAACCTCATTAGCGGGACAGCCGTAGGTAACAATGAATAACGGAAATCTGCTCCAACAAGCAAATATTCGTCAATAGAGATGTTGGAAAATGGTATATTATGATCGGGAAGAACGCCAATTTTTACCCCAACATCAAAAGGCAGTATAAAACCGCCTATTCTGCCCTCAGCAACATAACCCAAAAGCGGAAAACCAGCGTTTCCTCCAAAACTATCTATGTTAAAGAAATTTAACAGATCACCCAAACCATCTACGTTTAAGAACGTAAATCCCATTGTAACACCTGCTCCAAATCTTGGTGGGATACCCAAAAACTGCCCGATATACGCATCAGACCAGTTTAAGCCCATTGTGGAGTTAAAAGCGGCTGATTCTGCCATTCTATCTGAAAAATTTTCTACAACACCTTGCAAGTCACCCAGTGACGGCATGGCAAATACGGGAGCTGCGAATATTAACAACATTATAACAGCCAAACATAATACTTTTCTAATTTTCTTCATAAGTAATCCTCCTGATGGATTTAAAAAATTAATGTTTATTCTAATATATCACGATTGTTAAAAAATAACCATTTATTATACATATTTTTATCAAAAAAATTTAATTTGTTTGTTGGGATGTTTTAAGCCCCTTCTTGCGGCTCTTGACGAATATACCCGCAAAATCATAGTATAAATTGCTCTGTGTCAGGAACTGTGCGAGCAGTCGCCGCCCAATCCCGCCAGGTTCGGAAGAAAGCAACGGTAAGCGGATGTCTGTTGCGCCGCAGCCTCCCTGATACGGAGCACTTTGATTTTTTAGAAAAATTTGAGATAATAAGTCTATGGCAACCTCAACATCTCGGTACGAAGTAACCGCCTCAAAATACAGACCCAAAACGTTTGACGAATTGGCAGGGCAGGAATTTGTCGTCTCTACCATAAAAAATTCGCTAAAAAGCGGACATATTGCAAATGCGTATCTTTTTTCAGGGCCAAGGGGGTGCGGGAAAACCAGTGCCGCTCGTATTTTAGCCCGTTCACTCAACTGCGAAAAAGGGGCGGAAGCGGGACCTTGTTGCAGTACTCATGCCGGAGGCATGGATGCCGATATTTGCGATAATTGCCTTGCCATCAGCCGCGGCTCCAGCATGGACGTATT
This sequence comes from Treponema sp., assembly GCA_009785545.1. Taxonomy (GTDB): domain Bacteria; phylum Spirochaetota; class Spirochaetia; order Treponematales; family Breznakiellaceae; genus WQXQ01. The sequence goes on from WQWD01000170.1 coordinate 5,549, forward strand.
GGAAATTGACGGAGCTTCCAACAACTCGGTAAATGATGTGCGGCAAATCAAAGACGAGGTTCTCTTTCCTCCGCAGTCAGG
>WQWD01000171.1 GCA_009785545.1 Treponema sp.
AAAAAAGAACTCCAAAAACAAAAAATACTGGACAGAAGAAAGCGAATTAAGCCGTCAAAAAGAAATATCCGAGCTTTTGGCAAAAAAGAACAGCGAAAATACAACTATAGTAGTCGAAGTTAACACAGGCGGTTTAAATCGTAAAAAACTGGATGAAGTTTACCCTTCTCCCGCCTTTTTGCGTTTAATCCACGAAAAAAATTTGCCCGTAATAATAACTTCTGACGCCCATTGTGCCAAGGATATTAATGGAAATTATGAATTGGCGGTTAACACGCTTCTTGGTCTACATTTTAAAGATCATGTCCTTTTTAACGGAAAAATAATTTGGCAAAATGAAAAACTAAAAAAATATTAAAAATATGCTCGACTATTTATTCAGATTTTATTATATTTAATATCAAGGAGTAAATATGCCAAAAACAAAACAAACACCAGGGACGCTCTTATTGGAATTTCTTAGCAAGTATAAACTTAACTGCAACAGAGTATCAAAAGAGATCAAATGCAGTCAAACTGCTTTAAGGCTCATCAGCCTTGATAAAAGCAGGATCACCCCATCAATTGCCGTACGGCTGGCAAAATATTTTGACACAAAACCGGAATTCTGGCTTTTAGTGCAAATGGATTACGATCTTGAAAAGATTGCCAACAATAAAACATTTGAGAAAAAGCTTAAAGGAATTTCAACAGTGGCCAAAATCTAAAAGTAAATTAGGAGACAGCAGGTAGAAGGCAGGAGGCAGGAGGCAGGGATTATCTCAAGAGGTTGTTCCAAAACAAAACCAATAAAAAGGTAAAAGTTTTTGAACAACCTCACTCCTGACATCTAACGAGAACGATCAACTCCATTGCATTCACAATGCTGTTTAATCACACATTTTGAGCAGTAAGGACTAACTGGACGGCAGAGATTTTGCCCATAAAGAACAAGCAAATAATTTATTCGTTTCCAGTATTTAACCGGCATTAGTTCTCTTAAAATCATTTCAGTTTCATCGGGGTTTTTGCTTTTCAACCAGCCAAGACGATTCGTAATCCGATGAACGTGAATATCAACACATAAAGCATCTTTATCGAATGCCTCTACAAGCACAAGATTCGCCGTTTTTCTGCCAACTCCCGGAAGGCTTAATAAATCTTCCATTGTGTGCGGCACTTTTCCATTGTATTGATCAAGAAGTATCTGTGCAATTTTTTTTAAAGATGCCGCTTTATTCCGATAAAAACCAACCGGGTAGATCAGTTTCTCGATTTCTTTCTCTTTCATTAAAAGCAATAACTCAGGGCTGCCCGCCTCCTTGAGAATTCTTTTTGAAGCAACAATTGTAACTTCGTCTTTGGTACGAAGGCTTAAAATAGTAGAAACAAGCACTGCCCAAGGCTGACTGCGGTAAAGTTCCGCAATGGTAGTAACAGAAGGATCGTTAGAACGAACCCCTCCGACACCATTTTGCGCAGCGCAAAGGTTTTCATGCCATTTGTTTAGTTTTTTAAAAATTCCCTCAAAATCAATTTTATTCATTTTACTTTTTCCAATAAACAGTTAACGAATACTTCAATGGCTTTTCCTTTTCCAATACTGCCCATTCCCTCTGCGGTTTTGCCTTTTAAAAATACATTTTCAAAGGGAATTTCCAGCACGTTTGCAAGAGCTTCACGTATTCTATCACGAAAGGGCAGCACTTTTGGTTTTTCACAAATTACAACACAATCAAGATTGACAATTTTCCATCCCGCATTTTTTACCAATTCAAAAGTCTTACGCAAAAGTTTCATTGAATCAAAGTCTTTCCATGCCGGATCGTTTGGCGGAAACAATTCACCAATATCTCCAAGGGCAGACGCTCCAAGTATTGCGTCACATACAGCGTGCGCAAGTACATCACCATCGGAATGACCGTCTTCTCCCTTTGAAAATGGAATTTCAATACCCGCAAGAAGAAACCGCCGCCCTCTTTTTAAGCGGTGTAAATCATACCCAATCCCGATCCGTAACATCTTGGAATATCTCCTTATTAATTGCTCATAGCAACACCCGGCAGCGGGCGAAAAACTCTAAAAGACATATATTTAAACGGGTGAATGTCCAAAGCGTTAGGAAACCAGCCTTCGATTTCTCTTAAATCAATAATATTTAACGCAGGGCTGAAAGCCAATGGAAATACAGCTCCCCTGTCTATTAACAATTGCTCAGCTTGAGCCAGAGTTTCAAAACGTGCAGATCCTTCTTCGTACATTGATCTTTGAATCAGAGCGTCAAATTCCGAATCGTTAAAAAGGGCATCGTTTAGGTTTGAATCACTTTTCCACATCTGCAAAAACGCATAAGGGTCGGCAAAATCGCCTATCCATGTGATTGAAGCGACAGTAAAACCGCCTTCTCTGAGAGAATCAAAATAACTTTCAAAAGGGACAACTTCTATACGCACATCAAAATTTAAAACCGTTTTCCACGCATTAGCCATAAGAGACGCAACACGGGCAGCGTCACCTGAAGGCGTTATGCGAATAACTACTTCAGGAACCCCTTCGCCGTTTTCAAAACCGGCGTCAGCCATAAGCGAAAGCGCCTCTTCGTAATCAGGTTCGGATATTCCCTGAACAGCCGGATAACCAGAAAGCGGAAAAATTAATGTTTCTGCAGGCAAAAAATACCAGCTTCTGAGTTCTTCCCAGGGAAGAACAAGCGCCATCGCCCGTCGTACTCTTTTGTCATCAAAAGGAGCTTCTTCGGAACGAATAAAATAATAATGAGTCGCAAACTTAACATTAAATTGAATGCCGGAAAGATCTGTTAAAGCGTCAAGATTAACTTCGCCTGCAATCCATCTGGCTTCGCCTGAATTCCAAAGACGAGCAGCCTCATCAGCATTTTCAGGGAACCTTATAATGATTCTGTTAAGCGCAACATTATCGCGATCCCAATAATAATTGTTTCTTTCCAAAACAGCGAGTTCTTCGTTCATGGAAATTATACGAAACGGACCGTTTGAAATCGGAGGCTGCCAATTCTCTCCCGAAGGAGACCAGTCATCTCTGTCTATCATTGAAGGGTGAATCGGGCTGAATGAATGATGGCAAAGCATTTGGGGAAAAAATGACGCAGGAGAGTTCAGCGTAACAACTAAAGTTCTGTCGTCTACAGCACGTATACCGACAGTTTCAGGATCAGTTTCAATTCCATTACGAAAATCACGTGCGCCTTTGATAAGATCAAAAAAACTTGAATAAGGAGCCTGACGTGCCGGGTCTATCATGGAAAGCCATGCCGCCCGAAAATCTTCAGCTCTTACAGGGTCGCCGTTGCAAAAACGGGCATTCTGCCTTATGAAAAAAGTCCACTGAGTCCTGTCTTCCGAAACCTCTGTTCTTTCTGCCAATGCCGGAACCGGGGACAGAGTTAACGGATGATATGTAAAAAGCCCCTCATAAATAGCTGTAAAAAACTGCGCTTCGCTGGCAAAAATTGATCTTCGAAAATCCAATTCCATGTTATGCCGGGAAAAGGCCACTACAAGTTCATCCGTTCTATTGACTCCCGGGCGGGCAACAGCAATATCCCTGCGCTCTTCCGCCTGCGGAACATCTGCAACAGGCACAGTCCGGCAGCCAATCAAAAAAAATAACACAAATAATGTGTAAAGAATTATTCGTGCGGAGGGGTTTAATACCCCGCCCTTCAGGGCGGTTAAAAAGGGATTAAACCCTGACTGCAATTCCTTATTAGAACAACATACCCCGTCATTCATGGCGGGGTTGTTGATTTTCTTAAAATTAAACATACTTTTATAGTCCTTTAACTTTACAGCAGCTTAAATTGCCGCCGGGCTTCTCCGTACAGTATATTCCATCTTGGCAGGGCCGGGAATATCACTCTCTCTGGATGCTCTGGCTAACATTTCTTTTTGTATACGGAAAGGTTTTTCTCCTTTCGCAGGAGGTATTTGTGACCATTTTCCTTCCGGGCCAAGGGTTGATGATTTGGAATTGTCCCGAAAATAATCATTAAGATTACCGCAGATCCACGCACGGAGTTTTTCATCCAAAACAGGAAACAAAATTTCAACACGTTTACTTAAGTTACGTGACATCCAATCAGCGCTGGAAAGATACAAATCGTCAGCGCCGCCATTGGAAAAATAATATATTCTTGAATGTTCAAGATAGTGATCGATGATACTTATTACCTTGATGTTTTCCGAAATACCCGGCTTTCCCGGAACCAGTGTGCAAATACCACGCACACATAAAAATATTTTTACACCGGCCTCCGAAGCTGCGTACAGAGCTTTAATAACATCAATATCGGTAAGAGAATTCATTTTTGCCATAATTTTGGCAGGATAATTATGCCTTGCCCTGTTTGCTTCCCTTGCAATCAAATCCAGAAAACGGCGTTTAAGACCAGAAGGCGCAATTGTCAATCTTGTCATTGATTGAATGGTGGAATAACCTGTAAGCATATTAAATATCAAACCCGCATCATACGCAATATCTTCACGGCAGGTAAAAAGACAAATATCTTCGTAATATTTTGCCGTTCTTGAATTATAGTTGCCTGTAGAAAGATGCACATAACGCTTTACACGGTCGTTCTCACGGCGCATAATCATAGTAATTTTAGAATGTACTTTAAGGTTTGAAAGACCGTACACAACGATAACACCTGCTCTTTCGAGCCTGCTTGCCCATGAAATATTACGTTCTTCGTCAAAACGTGCTTTTAATTCGAGAACTGCCGTTACGTGTTTGCCGTTTAACGCAGCCTGTTCAAGCGCTTTTACTACAGGCGAATAAGCCGAGCCGGAAATCGAGTCAACACCGGGAATTGCGCCGCCGGTTCTGTAAAGAGCAGTTTTTATCGAAATAACATTAGGATCAACTGCCGCTTCCTGAAAAAAACGAACCACAGGATCAAAAGATTGATACGGTAAATGCAGAATAACATCCCCCTGACTGATACGATCCAATACCGGCATTTCATCGCTAAACTCAGGAGACTTGTGAATCTTCCATGCTTTTTCACTCAATTTTTCCAGACCTGTTACATTTGAAAGTTCCAAAAAATCAACAAGATTTATAGGCCCGTCAACTTCATAAAGGTAATCGTCATCTAACAGAAATCTTTTTGCAAGTTCTTCTTTTAATTTTTTGCTCCCCGCAGAATAAACCATTCGTATTACGCCGGACATTCCTCTGCCTTCCAGAACCTCAACCATGGCTTCGACAAAGTCTTCATCACGCCGCTCGTCAACAGAAAAATCAGCATCCCGGTTAATCTTAAACATCATACTTTCTTTGATACGATAACCCGGAAACAAGTACGCACTCCATGTAACTATTACATCTTCCAACAAAGCAAAATGCAAATTACTTTTTTCTTCATTTGCCGCACTGTCATAACGAGGAAGCCAGATCAATCTGTCAATCACTGACGGGAGAGGAACAATGCTTATCAGAGTATCCTTTATTGCGTCCGTGGATTGACCCGGCTGAGATTCCGCTTCAAGCAAAAAAGCCGCATTCAAAGAGCTGCTTTCTATAAGGGGCATTGGTTTGTCTTCTTCCAGCCTAAGCGGCGTAATAACAGGGTAGATTTGCCCCAAAAAA
>WQWD01000172.1 GCA_009785545.1 Treponema sp.
CAAACGAGCTTTCGGATATACTCGCCGTCATTGAAATAACAGCCATGAACGCCGTAAGAGGTCTTTTTGCCGATGCTTTTGGCGAGTATACTGTGCAGGCTGAACCGAATAGGGAATTGGCAATTAACCTTGTATTTGGCGAGGCTTATGACCGCCAAATAAGCCAGATTAATGCCCCAATGGAAGAATTTCAGTCGATGGTTGACGCCCGTACGAGCAGAATGGTTGAGGAAGCGTTGGCCGGTCAATTTCTTGCGCAAGTTATTTCTTTTATTGCTCTTGCATTGGTTCTTATTTTCTCTGTGTTTAATTTGGCGTTTAATATGTTTTTTGTTCTGCGTCCCCTCGAAACAGTTACAAACGGGATTAAAACAGTTGTAGCTGACGGCAAGATGCATTTGGGCAGGCGTATAACGCTCAAGGCAAAAAATGAAATCAGTGAGTTGGCGGATTTCTTCAATAAAACTTTTGAAAGTATCGGCGGCCTTGTCAAAACGATAAAAAACAAGTCTGAAGAACTTACAAGTGTTGGCTCGGAGCTTTCGTCTAACACAGTTGAAACTGCGGCCACGATGAATCAGATTGCAGGCAATGTCAGCAACGTTAAAGATCGAGTTATGAACCAGAGTGCCAGTGTTACAGAAACTCATTCAACGATGGAACAGCTTACGGCAAACATCAAAAAGCTGGGGAATCATGTTACTTCTCAAGGTTCGCATGTATCCAATGTTTCTTCTGCAATTGAACAAATGGTCGCTAACATTCGGTCGGTAACAGATACGCTGCTTATGAATGAGACAAACGTAAAAATACTTATGGAAAGCTCCGACATTGGACGTTCCGGGCTGCAGGGTGTGGTACAGGAAATACAGGAAATTGCCCGCGAGTCCGAAGGGCTTTTGGAGATTAACTCTGTTATGCAAAACATAGCCAGTCAAACCAATCTGCTTTCCATGAATGCGGCGATAGAGGCAGCGCACGCTGGAGAGGCGGGCAGGGGCTTCGCTGTAGTTGCCGATGAAATCCGCAAGCTTGCCGAAAACTCTGGTACGCAATCTAAAACAATCGGAGTAGTCCTGAAGAAGATGAAAGACTACATCGACAACATAGCCCGTTCAACAGAAAATGTATTAAAGAAATTCGAAGCCATCGATGAAAGTATCAGGACAGTTGCCGAGCAGGAGGAAAATATCCGCAATGCGATGGAAGAACAACAGTCGGGCAGCAAACAGGTACTTGAGGGAGTTGGCAGTGTTGTTGAAATTACCCATCAGGTAACAGTCGGAACTGATGAAATGCTTGAAGGGGCAAACGAAGTAATTAAAGAAAGCCAAAACCTCGAAAAGACAACACAGGATATTACGTTAAGCATGAACGAAATGGCCAATGGCACAGATCAGATCAAAGGCGCAGTAAATCAGATCAATGAGATAAGCGTAATAAACCGTGACGGCATAAAAGCTTTGATGGAAGAGGTTTCACGGTTTACTACAGATTGACTTGTTCGGAAACTGAAGTTTCCAAACAACTCTATTAAACTGTTCAAAGTTTTGAGCTGGGCATCAATTTAAAGAGCGCAGAAATTATGGCAATGCCTGCCACCATGAACAGGAGTTCCGCTACGGTTTTGTTGCCGGTTACCAGAGCCTGCGGAACATTGTCTTGGAGAATCAGTGTTGCTGTTTTGTATATCCCCGCACCGGGAACCAGCGGATATACGCCGATTATCAAAAATAATGTTGAAGGGACTTTTAATACCCGTGCCGCTGTTTCCGAAAGTGCGGCTAACGTTAATGCTGCCATAAAAACGCCGGTGGTTGTGGCGGCAAAAAGAATAAAAACAGCGTAAACGATTCCTCCGATTAAGGCTCCTGTTACCGCTATTTTAAGTTTTGCGAATAACATCAAACCTGCACCGAACGAAACCAATAAGGCAAACACTGCATACGGCAATTCTGTAGTTGTGATAGTATCCGCCAGCATTGCCATTGGCGCTTCTCCCAAAAATGCAATGAGTATCAGACCTAAAGTTGTGCCAAGCGCCAATCCAACAGCCGCCAAGGTTGCTTCGACACCACGCACTACGCCAGAAGTTAAATCGCCGTTGACTGTGTCACGTATGGCGATCATCATTGCTACACCCGGGAAGAGCGGCAGCATTGCGCCAAACAAAATTCTTTCGATTGAACTGTAAAAAATGAACGACGCTCCCATTGATGCAATCACGGCGGTTAGAAATCCGCTTGCGATATACGCAACAAACACAAGAGAGGCTGAGCGTTTTACAAACACCCAAACAGTTTGAACGACAAGACAACTGAAAAAAGCAACGATTGCTTCTGGCACGCTGCCGCCAATCATCAATACAAACATAGCGGAAAGAAACAATGCAGTTGTAAAAATCCTGATTGTTTTGCCGCCAATTGCCGCAGAATCGAGCGCACGCAGTTTGGCTGCCGCTTCATCAAGACCCAGTTTGCCTTCGGAGACATTTCGGACAACATCGTTTATCCGTGCAAGTTTATTTAAATTGACACCGCGCCTTCGAATACGTTTGACTGCGGTGTAGTGTTTGCCGTCATAAATGCCCAGTGTTAATTGTGTTCCAAGCGCAATTACGTTGATTTTGCTTGAATCGTCTAGGGCATAAAACATATTTACTATTGATGTTTCTACCTGATAGGTTTCCGCTCCGTTTTCAAGCAGCATTTCTCCCGTAAACATTAAAAATTCGGTTAAACTTGCGGTATTCGAATTATGTTTTAAATCAGGTTTTTCAAAAATTTCACTCATACAACTTTTATATTTTAGCATATTTTAGTATATTTAATAAATGGGTGATTCATATTCCAACGCTCTTGATACACCTTCCAGAGCGCCAAATTGTCTTAAATGCGTTCATTTTAAAATAACATGGGACACACACTTTCCGAATAGCTGCAATGTTTTTGCCATCAAGTGCGCTGTTTTACCTTCACAGGAAGTATTCCGTGTCACTAAAGCGCACTGTCCGTCGTTCCGCCAAAAAGAGGGTTTAAAGTAAACTCTACTGGTTACTAAATATTGAAGCTGTGATTATTCGCCCATACAAGTGCCGACTGCTTTGGCGGAATCAATCATAAAATGATCGGTGGGTACGTGCCTTACTTTTCCTTCGGGAATGCTCAAATCGACAGACCCGATGTCATTTCCAAGCAGGGCAACCATGCGGCCGTATTTGCCGTTTGCCATAATATCTGCCGCGGCAGTACCAAGACTGGTCGCAAGAACCCGATCGGAAGCGCTTGGAATTCCGCCGCGTTGCACATAACCCAAAACAGTGGCTCGAGTTTCCAAGCCTGTTCTTTCTTCGATTTCCTGAGCAATGCGATAACCTGCTGACAAGCCAATTTCCTGTCTGTACCTTTTTCGATCTTTTTTGTCCATTCCCGCTTCTTCGATTGACATTGCGCCTTCGGCAACAACAACAATCGAAAAATTTTTTCCGCTTTTTGATCGTTTTTCAAGATGATGGGCAATGGCTTTTATGTCGTACGGAATCTCGGGGATTAGGATTACATCGCCGCCGCCTGCGACTCCGGCATAAAGCGCAAGCCAGCCTGCTTTGTGTCCCATCAATTCTACAACGATAACACGACTGTGGCTTTCTGCTGTTGTGTGCAGGCGATCGATTGCCTCTGTGCCGATAGCCAGAGCGGAATGAAACCCAAAAGTTCTGTCTGTGCCAAAAATATCGTTATCAATTGTTTTGGGAAGCCCGACCACGTTTAGCCCTTCACGGGAAAGCCTGTAACCTGTGGTGTTGGTTCCGTTCCCTCCAAGCACGACAAGGCAATCCAGCTCCAGTTTTGAATAGGTCTCGATAATCGCCGAAACTTTTTCATTGACTGGTTCAGCTTTTTCGGTAGGGCCAAAGGGTTTTTCCCTGCTTGAACCGAGAATGGTTCCCCCACGTGTCAAAATGCCAGAAAAATCTTCGGGTTTTAGCACTTTTACATCTTCGTCGATAAGACCACGAAACCCGTTTTTTATACCGATAATTTCCATTCCGTAACGATCATGAGCCGCTCGGCAAACTCCCCGAATTGCGGCATTTAAACCCGGGCAATCGCCCCCTGCCGTCAAGATACCGAAACGCCTTGTTATGCTGTGAATAGCCATTTTTGTTTATACCCCGGAATTAAGGAATTTTCAAGATGGTGAAGCAAAGCCCTTTGCCTCGTTCCAGAAACCTTCCATGATGTCAAGATTTTCTTTTGTCATTGTGTTGTTTGTCTCTTTCATTTTGGTTTCTACATATTTAAATCGTTTTATAAATTTGGTGTTAGTTTGATGGAGAGCCACAGAAGGGTCAACCTTTACAAAGCGGCAAAGATTAATCACTGAAAAAAGGAGGTCTCCCAATTCTTCTTCGATTTGGCTGCCGCTTTTGACGGCTTCTTGCACTTCATCAAGTTCTTCGTGAATTTTGGCGATTACCCCTCCTGTGTCGTTCCAATCAAAGCCAACTTTTGCCGCTTTTTTTTGGAGGGCGTAAGAGCGATCCATCGGAGGGAACCCTGAGCTAACTTCATCGAGTATCGAATCTTTGGGTTTGCGCCCTTCTTGTATTTTGATCGCCGCCCAATTATCAAGGATTTCTGCGGAGTCTTTTACTTTTATGTCGCCAAAAACATGAGGATGACGGCGGATTAATTTTTCGTTGACTTTTGTCAGTGCGTCAGTAACTGTAAGTTTACCTTCTTGCTCGTACATATAAGCCATCATGGTTGCCACCAGATATATGTCTCCCAGCTCTTCGGTAATGTGGGCGGGATCGTTTTCATCGATTGCTTCGATACATTCGTAGGTTTCTTCGATTAAGTTGCCTCTAATCGAAGATGGGGTTTGTTCTCTGTCCCATTTACAGCCTTCGGGGCTGCGAAGTTTTGCGATGGTGTCGTATAACGCTTTAAACGCTTCACTTGTTGTCATTGGTTCTCCGTAGTATCAATTTTTTTAAGGACTATATAGTCAATTAATTTTATTAATTGACTATTTCCGATTGTAAATACTTAAGGTGTATATTTTTCTTTTTCCATTCACCAAGAAGTCCTTCTGGTTCTTGCGAAAAAGTTTTCATTAAAAGATCAGCGCCCGCTTCAAGTGTTGAGGTAAGCAGCTCGTGTTCGGCTTTGAAAAAATCTGACAGCACCCATTCGCTGATACCTTCGCCGCTTCCCGGAGGGCCGCCTTCGCCCGGCAGTCTGGAATCAGGGCGGCCAATGCCAAGACGTAAACGCCAGAAGTCGGCGCTGCCAAAGCTGTCTTTCATTGAACGAAGCCCGTTGTGACCGCCAAGCCCTCCTGCATATTTTAAGGAAATACAGCCCAGAGGCAGTTCCAATTCGTCATGGACTACGATTATCTCATCAATTTTTATCTTGAAAAATGATGAGGCTGCCTGAACAGATACTCCTGAAAGATTCATATATGTTTCCGGCATAAGAAAATGGCAGCCGTCATAAAAAGCAAAAAGCCCTTTATATTTTTTTTGCCATGCAAGGGATGAGTAAAATGGCAATGCCTGTGCAAGCAACCGCCCAACA
>WQWD01000173.1 GCA_009785545.1 Treponema sp.
AAGATCAATCGTGAAACTGGAATAACCATAGTCATGGCTTCCCACGATATTGAAGCGGCAGACTGCGCCAATCGTGTTTTGCATTTACAAAAACGCCAGCTCTTTTTTGGCGATGTAAAAGATTACAAAGCGTCGGAAATAGGTAAAAAATTCTTTGTTAGTTTGGAGACAAATAATGTTTGATATAATTTTAGAAATATTTAGTTTTCCCTTTTTAGTCAGAGCAATTATCGTGGGCGGTCTTGTCTCGATCTGTGCGGCACTGCTTGGGGTGAGTTTGGTTTTAAAGCGTTACTCGATGATAGGCAACGGGCTTTCCAATGTTGGTTTTGGCTCTCTTGCTCTTGCAACTGCGCTGAACATGGCTCCGTTGATGGTTTCAATTCCAATCGTAATTGTTGCCGCCTTTTTGCTGCTTCGCCTGAGCGAAACCAGCAAGATAAAGGGCGATGCCGCTGTAGCGCTTATTTCCACAGGAGCGCTTGCCATCGGCATTATCATAATTTCGCAGACAACAGGAATGAACACCGATGTGTGTAATTATCTGTTTGGCAGTATCCTTGCGATGAGCATGGCAGATGTATATTTAAGCATCATTCTTTCGATTGTTGTATTGATACTTTTTATTTTGTTTTATCATAAATTATTTGCGATAACTTTTGATGAAACATTCGCAAAAACAGCCGGAATTAACACAGGTTTGTATAACATGATTATCGCTTTATTGACAGCTCTTACCATCGTACTTGGCATGAGGTTGATGGGTGTTATGCTCATATCAAGCTTGATAATTTTCCCTGCCCTTAGTTCAATGCGGGTTTTGAAAAAATTTAAAAGCGTTACTGTTTGTTCTGCCATTATATCGGTCATTTGCTTTTTTGTGGGAATAGTAGTATCATATGTATATGATACGCCGACAGGAGCAAGTGTAGTGCTTGTCAACATAATTGTTTTTGCGCTGTTCTGGCTTATCGCCATTTTCAGCAATTCAGCATTATTAAATAAATTAAGGAAGTAAAAAATGTTAAAAAACAAATCAATTAAAACCATTCTTTTTGCCGTATTTATAACAGCAATTCTGTTTTTCATAACCGGCTGTAACAGGAACAGAGATACGGCTGGAGAAACAGCTTCCCCTTCCGTTATCCAAATAAGCGAAACTATGTTTATCACTCATGTGAATGATATTTACGCAAACTCAAACAGGAATATAGGAAGAACAATAAGGCTGCAGGGAATTTTTCTAAGGGAACCATGGGATGAACCTTTCTCCGTAGTTTTTCGCAACGCCCCCGGCTGTTGCGGCAACGACGGCATAGTAGGTTTTTATACACGATGGCCTGAACACAACAGACAGCCGTACCCCGAAGATAACGCTTGGGTCGAAGTAACAGGCGTTTTGAGATCTTATCAACATGGTACTAACAATCTTTTATTTATAGAATTGGCTTCTCTGGTAGAGTTAAGTACACGAGGACAGGAATTTGTAACACGATAACAAGCGGCTAAATTACTCACCCCATTGAGAAGAATCAATATATATTATAAAGTTGATTCATGAACACACGAGTCCGATACGCACCCTCCCCCACTGGTCTTCAACACATTGGGGGAGTCAGAACAGCTCTTTTTAATTATCTGTACGCCCGTTCCAATCAGAGCGGCAAGTTTATCCTGCGGCTTGAAGATACCGACAGAACCCGCACCGATGAAAGTTATGTGCAAAATCTTTACGATACATTTAACTGGCTTGGTTTTAAATGGGATGAAGGCCCAGACTGCGGCGGACAATACGCACCGTACATCCAATCCGAAAGATCAAACCTTTACAAAAAATACACACAAGAGCTTCTTGACAACGGGCACGCTTATTACTGTTTTTGCACAGCACAAAGAATAGATGAAGTGCGCCAACAAAGGGAAGCCGCCCGTTCGTCGGAATCTGGCTATGACCGCCTTTGCCGCAGTATCGATCCGCAGGAAGCTGCCAAAAGAAGTGCCTCTGGAGAAGCTTGTACCGTAAGGCTGAAAATTCCACTGGGCAAGACAACGGTTTTTCACGATCATTTGTTAGGTAACATTGAATGGAAAAACGACGACATCAACCCCGATCCTGTTTTGTTAAAAACCGATGGTTTCCCGACATACCATCTTGCAAACGTGGTTGACGATCACTTAATGGAAATAAGCCATATAATGCGGGCGCAGGAGTGGCTGCCGTCAACACCGCTTCATGTGATCATGTATCATGCGTTTGGCTGGACACCTCCTCAATTTTGTCATCTTCCAATGGTGATGGGACAAGACGGAAAAAAACTGTCCAAGCGTCACGGAGCTACAAGCATTGACGAATTCCGCAAGCAGGGTTATCTCCCAGAAGCGTTGATAAACTATGTCGCTCTTTTGGGCGCTTCCTACGAAGAAGGATCGGTGTCTGATAAACACCCTGACCTCTACACATTAGAAGAACTTTCGCAGCATTTTAGTTTGGAAAAATTAAATAAAGCGCCCGCTGTTTTTGATTACAAAAAACTTGAGTGGTACAATGGTCAATATATCAGAATGAAAACCGATGAAGAGCTTGCCGCTCTTTGTTTGCCGTACGTTATAAATGCAGGGCTTTTTGGCAATGGAGAAAATGCCAAGCCAACTGCTCAACAACTGCAAACATTTGTTTCATCGATGGCGTTAATAAAAGAACGTTTAATTTTTCTCAGCGAAGTCCCCGAAAAAATCGCCTACTTGTTCAGAGAACCTGAAGTCCCTGCGGCGGAAGAGTTCATCCCCAAAAAATGCGATCTTGCCAGAACAATCGAGCTGTTGCAAATTGGCAAGGAGCTTGTACGATCGTTAGCAGAAAAACCTGATGACGAGGCTGCAGAAAACTTTATCAAAGCCGAAGCCGAAAAGCGTGAAATAAAACTTGGTGATTTAATGATGCCCTTACGAGTGGCAATTACAGGCAGCCGTGTCAGCCCGCCGCTTTTTGGCTCATTGCGAATACTTGGAGCTGAATGTTCTGTGAACAGGATTGAAAAAGCAATTGGTTCTTTAGGATAATCGGCACGAGCTGTAGTGTGGCTGTCTGAAAAGTTAGAAACTTTTCGGACAGCCACACTACAAAACAGTGGTTGTTATTAACCTAACTTATTACCACCATACATCGTATTGTCTAAAATTATCAAACAGAAAATTTAAGCGATCTCCGAATTCACGAACAGGTTCACTACCTGTGTACCTAAAATTGTTGTTGATCAAAAAAGTAAGACTATTTCCAAACATACCGGGTGCATAGCGAGGATCAAGAGTGATGTAGATCACATTCTTTAAATCAGCATTACTGGTAGCGTCAGGCTTGTTTCCTTCCGCAGCATATCTGATGTCAACTACATTAACATATAGAAGATTGCTTGCTGTTAAAAAATTTGCACCCCAGAGAGGCGTGGCAATTCTGAAGCTTGCCCTGAATTCTTCAAGAGTCAATTCTTCCAATCCAACAAAAAGATCAGTCCCGATACCTGTACCAAGTATTGGGAACTCTGCTCTAAGAACAACATTCCTACCCACCTGATCCATTGAATGAATGGAAACAGCAGGAGAAGCGAGAATATTTTCGAACATTTCCCCGGGTGGATTATTGTTGGTTATAAATGAATTGTTGCTGCGAACATCTGTCCATGCAAAGTGTGCCATCGTCGATGTCCACCACGGAAAAGTACCGCTAACAAATATTCTCTGCCGAACACCAAAAAGTGTTTCGGTAGTCATAAGATTTGGCTGCCCCGTCCATCTTATGCGATACACGCCTAAGTGAGTAACAGTAAAATTCGCAAACACAATTGTAGTAAGAGAAACATCGGGATCAAAGACAGCTCTGGTAACTTCCACCCATGTATTGCTGCCGGAATATCTTTCCAGCCTGATGTCGTTTGCAACAAGATTAGCTATATCGCTAAAAACAGAAAAAGAGGGATCAGTTTGTGATGTCGGTGCCGGTAAAGGCCAAAAACCAAGAAACGCAGCATTAAAGCTTGCAAGCTCATCCGAAACAAGTGCTCCGGGTGTCCAAATAAAACTACCCGATGAAGGCGCAGCATTAAGTGATATTGTCCATCCCATATTTCCCGGCGCAACCCATCCACCCACCGGTGTTGTTGCCCCGGGGAGCCCCCCCCACATTGTTATATAAATATCGTCGTAAATCGCTTCTCCGCCAACACCATTTCCATCCATATCCATTCTAATACCGTTTGAATGTGTGTATGCCGTGCCATCAAACCTTGCAACAAGCTCAGAAAAAGTGCCTATAAAGTGTTCTTCAATTGTAACGGTAATAGATGTTCCATTCCTGTTGGTGAAACTGAATGGGATTGCTTCCGAAAGAATACTTGTCATACCCAAAGCCTGCCAGTCCGGATCGATGGGATTTGTATAGGTATGAAAGCTTAAAAAGCGCTGCAAAGCTGCTTCGATATTGCCATGCGCTACTCTCAGGATATCCGCTTCCTGAGGAAAAGTAATTGTAACTTCCGGGTGATCATCAGTAGGTAAAGCAATCCAAGCCCAAGGTTGTGGCACTATATTGGCTCCATTATTATTTTCAGGAGCATTACGATCCCTTACTGCCGCCCAATCATATTCGGTTGTATTTATATCGGGCATTGAACACGATACTGCGATAAATAACACTACCATCGCATAAATAATATTTTTAACAAAATTTTTCATTTGTGTCCTCCTTTGTATTAAAATTTAACCCTGAACAATACATGCGCATTTGTAAAGTTCATTGTGAAATCACCGCTGGGATTTCCGCCGTTAACTACCATGTCGATAGCCATGTTTCCGCCAAAGTAAAAAGTAAAACCTCCTGCCGCAGTTGCACTGAAGCTTTCCATTGTATTTTGCGCCTGTACACTGCTCGTAATGTCATCGGTTCCGCCGGGGGTCGTGACAGTGTGAGAGATTACATTTCCGGCATGGTCATATACCGTCGTGGTTGTTGTTGCCAGAGTACTGCCTCTGGAAGTTCTTGTAATTTCACGGGCAAAGTTCAACGGAGTTAAACTTACTCCCGCACTAACATTGAAACGCCCCGGAACCAGAGCATAGATCGCTCCCACATTCAAAGTAGGCATAACACTGAATGTTGTAACTTCTGTCAGCCCATTTCCGGTTGAAAAACGGGTTTCAGAGTTTGTTACGGTGTTCAGGTTGCTGTTTACTTTATCAACAAAACGTGAAGTTGTTAAAGATTTTTCGTAAGTATCGTTTGATCTTATGTTGATGTTTACAGGAAGCATTGCACGCAAGCCAAAAGTAGCTCTCTCGGCAATTTCTCTTTCAAAGCGGAAGCTGGGTGTGATTACATGATTAAACCATGTCTGCTCATCAAGATGCAGAGTAGAGCTGGTTGTAGTCGTGGTGCTTGCAATCGTATCGACAATTGTTGTGCCGTCAGCAAATCCGTGTCCCCATGAAACTGTCCCGTTTACACTGCCGGAAAAACCCGAGTCATCGAAGCTGTTGTCGAATAGCCGCATACCCAAGCCGTATGAAAGCCCGATTGTCACGGTGGAGTTTTCTCC
>WQWD01000174.1 GCA_009785545.1 Treponema sp.
AAAAGTATTATCAAAACTATTAAAAGATAAATTTCTATCTGGAAGCAATATTACTTGATTGCGTACAATTACATATATCATATAATTATACGCCATGTTTACAGGTGTAAATATAACATTTAATTCCGTTGAAAGAAAATTAGACGAAGTAATAATTGGAGCGGGAAATGTTTCCGCTTCTATAACTACTAACATAGCACTTCCATCATCACACGAAATTAATACAGTTGCAAATACAACAAAAAATAAAATAAACAACCTTTTCATAACTCTCTCTTTTTTCATAACTCTCTCTCCTTGTTTTAATAACCATAAATGGTTATTATTTAATACAATTCAACGAATTGTTTAATTTAAAACTGTAATTATTCTAACCAGTTTACACTTTCTGTATCAGAATGACGTCTAAATATTACAGAGCCATCTCTTCTATCTACCCAGCTAGTTTCCCCCATAGATTCACTAGCACCTGTTGTATTCAAAGTAGGTGCGCCGCCTCTATACATGTGATGCGATAGTCTTGGCTGATAAATTACTTGGAATCTTATTGTTCCGTAATCACGCTGCCTTGTGGGTAAGGTGTGTCCAAACAATCTGTAATTTATATCAATAGTTGCGTCTCTTTGCGCTAAGGGTACACCATTAACTCTGAAACCTCTGGTGGCATCCACTACTCTGTTATCTATCGTTGGCATTGGTGTACTTCTAACGCCGTTACTCGGATTCCTGTAGTCTAATACTGTAAACTGAGCAGGTGTATATAGCGGAACATCTACTCTAAACGGAAACCTTCTCATTTCTGCTATTGGCACTACATAAAAATCAGGAATATTTGCCCAATTTTCTCCAGCATGGCTCGATAAAGGAAAAAAGGTTACGCTTTGTGAGTTGCTAATAGTATGGGGGGGGTAATATATTGATTGGGCGCAGCAACCTGTTTAATATCGGCATTTGAGGTATTGTTTTGTTGTTTAGGGCAATCTTCCCAGTCATTGGGTACATTTTAACATAATTGCAGTTGAACGTCAAGCCATAATTGCGCATTTTGTAATTTTCCGCAAAGCGTAACAATAATCATGATTGGAAAAACACACAACTTGTCAAAACCTCGTGCAAGCTCCGGTGGCGGTGGCTGATCGGGAAAACATCTCTGGGAATCCCCGCCAGAGAGACTGCAACGCAGGCTCGGAGGCGGACTCCCCCAGAGTTTTCCCGAGCAAACACCGCCACCGGAGCTTGTACGGTGATTGGGAGTGCTTTTTTTCTGCAAAAAAACATTAAAGTTTTTATCACTTTATGCCGATAATGAATACGGCAGGATATATCTTTATTTTAAGGTAATTCCGCGGTTACCGCCCTAAGGATTTAGCCTGCCAATGAGAGCATGGATGCTCTCATAACAGTTTCAAGGAGGATCTTATGATCATCAATCACAACCTGAGCGCAATGTTTGCGGACAGGTCACTCAGAGTTACACAAGGCAATCTTAACAGAAACATGGAAAGACTCTCATCGGGTCTCCGAATCAACAGGGCCGGCGACGACGCTTCAGGGCTTGCTGTATCGGAGAAATTACGAAGCCAAATTCGTGGTCTTAACCAGGCTTCAACCAACGCTCAAAACGGTATCTCATTTATCCAGGTAGCGGAAGGGTTTCTCCAAGGATCTCAGGACATTTTACACCGTCTTAGAGAACTAGCTGTTCAATCAGCAAACGGTATCTACAGTGATGAAGACAGGCTCTACATCCAGGTAGAAGTTTCCCAGCTTGTAGCGGAAGTCGACAGAATTGCAAGCCATGCCCAATTTAACGGCATGAATATGCTTACAGGACGCTTCGGCCGCCCACTCGGCGAAAATGTCGTTACAGCTTCCATGTGGCTCCACATCGGCGCTAACATGGATCAGCGGGTTCAGGTTTTCATTGGTACTATGACCAGCATGGGACTTGGTATCCGTGAAATAGACGGCTCTTTCCTCTCACTTGAAAGCCCGGATGGCGCAAACAGAGCAATCGGCACTATTGACGCTGCTATGCGTATTATCAACAAACAGCGTGCGGATCTTGGCGCTTACCAGAACCGTTTGGAACATTCCGTTCGAAGTCTTGACATCGGCGCTGAAAATATGCAGGCAGCCGAATCAAGGATAAGAGACGCCGACATGGCTAACCACATGGTTACCTATGTAAGGGATCAAATCCTGAGTCAAGCCGGAACGGCAATGCTCGCCCAGGCTAACCAAAGAGCAACTACGGTATTGTCATTATTACAATAATGTAGTATAATTACCCAAGGGGCGTTAATTAGAGTTTGCGTCTTTTGGGTAGTCTGGCACCTGGGGAGATCTGATTCTCACCCGTGGACAAGTTTCAGATCTTCCCGCCTTTTTAAGGTTAAGTTATTCAAAGACTTCTGTTTTTGAATAACTTCCTTGCGTTTTATAAGCTGAAGCAATTGCAAAACTTCAGTTTTTGCAATTGTTTCTTTAAAAAATGCAATTTTGCAGCCCTTTGGGCGAAAAATTGCAGAGCCTCTGCAAAACTAACCGAGTTTTGCAAGAAGCTCAGCTGTAAAAAAATCAGTCGGTTTTTTATAGCAGTGTTCTTTGACAAAATCTCTCCTGTTATGCGCAGGACAGCTCTAAACGAGTTTGACTAAAGACAGACACGTTTAGTTCTGTATACGGAATAAGGGACGGCTCCACCTTGTGTGGGCGCGAAACTGCCCCTGATACCGTTCCTGCGGAACAATTCCGGCATGGATAGCCGGATTATTGCTATGTTAAACATAGCGGCTGTACATAGTATAGCTAAAGTAACATGGAGGGTAGAAAATGATTATTAATCACAACATGAGCGCCCATTTTGCCGATCGTCAACTTGGTGTAACTCAGCTTTCCTTAACCAGAAACATGGAAAAATTAGCTTCCGGTTTAAGGATCAATCGAGCGGGTGATGATGCATCCGGGCTTGCGGTCTCTGAAAAAATGAGAGGCCAAATTCGCGGATTGCTTCAGGCCGAACGCAATATCCAGAACGGCGTATCGTTTATCCAGGCAACTGAAGGTTTTCTTCAGTCAACTCAGGATATTATACACCGTCTCAGGGAATTAGCGGTTCAGTCTGCCAACGGCATTTACTCCGACGAAGATCGTATGCAGATTCAAGTCGAGGTTTCGCAGTTGGTTGCTGAAGTTAACCGTATCGCAAGTCATGCGCAGTTTAACGGCATGAATATGCTTACAGGAGCTTTTGCAATGGATTCGCCGACAGGCAGAGTCATGCAATTACAGGTTGGAGCGAATATGGACCAGAATGCGAGAATCTTCATTGGAAATATGTCGGCTAACGCTCTTGGTCTTATAGATGCTCAAGGAGCAGAAGGTATGTTAAACATAACAAGCCCGCAAGACGCAAACCTTGCCATTGGCACATTGGACGCGGCGTTAAGGACTGTTTCGAAACAACGAGCTGACCTTGGCGCTTATCAGAATCGTTTTGAGATTGCGGCTCAAGGTGTAGCGGTAGCGGCAGAAAATCTGCAAGCTGCAGAATCCCGAATCAGGGACGCTAATATGGCTACGCATATGGTTCAGTTTGCCAGAGATTCAATTCTTAACCAAACAGGTGCGGCAATGCTGGCTCAGGCTAACCTTAGAACTCAATCGGTTCTGCAATTGCTTTCTTAAAAGTTTTAGATTAATAGCGATTGTAAATCGCAAGCGATTTAAGAGACTTCTGGACGTCGTCTTTTTTTCGCAGAGCAGTGGAGTTCGCGCCTTCACTGCTCTATCCGCCCGGCATCTAAACTTGGGTGTCGGGCGGTTACCTTCTGTCAAGGATTGATGGAAGAAACGCCAGGTTGCGTAAACCCGGCAATATGTAAGCAGCAATGTGTAAACAGCAAAAGGTTTACGCAGCAGGGCATTTTTACATGGAGGTTAAAATGTCTGTAGTAAATGTGGGGATGGCATCTGTCTCTCCAATGCCAATTCCAGATTCCCGCCAGCAAAATGCGGAGCTGGATCATAAAATAAGACCTCACTCTGCGCAAATTCTGCGGGAACAGCAGCAAAAGCTTGAAAGGCAGACTCAAATAGCAGATTTGCAGCAGCTTGGACAATCTCTTAACAGAAAATTACAATTTGTTGTAGATCATTCTTCTAACGAAGTGATTGTTAAGGTTGTTAATAAAGAAACCGATAAGGTGATTAGAGTAATACCGCCCGAAGAACTACAGCGGTTACACAGAAGTTTAAAAGATAATATCGGTTTATTACTTGATGAGATGGTTTAACCCGAAACGAATCAATAAAAATCGGCAATACCGAGGGGAGGTATCAGAGTATGTCAGAAATTTTTATTCCCGGAGTCAGAAGCAGGTTTAATACTGATCAGATAGTAGAAGATCTGATGACGCTTGAAAGAATTCCAAGAGACAGGGTTCAGAACAATATCGACACCCTCCAACAAGAGAGGGTTTTTTGGCAGGATGTCGGACGGCGTTTAAATTCTCTTGGAGAAAGCGCCCGTTTTCTATTTTCTTTTCAAAACCCTTTTAATGACAGAATCGCAAACACAGGAGACAGCTCCGTTATCACAGCGACTGCAACAAGGCAGGCTGCCGAGCAATCATTTAATTTTACGGTAAGGCAGACCGCCATGGCCGACCGTTTTATTTCTCAGCCGCTTGATGAAAGAATGAGGATAGAAGCCGGTACATATACATTTAATGTCGGAGACGACACAATTTCGATAGATTTTCGCGGAGGCACTTTAAGAGATTTTGTTGATACAGTTAACCGCCGAGGAAGAGACAGAATCTCGGCTTCTCTTATTTCCGTGCAATCAGGAACCAGATCGCTTTTAATTGAATCAAGAGTGACAGGCGCTGAAAACAGACTTACCTTCGGAAATGACGCGAGAGACTTGGCAGTCAGTATCGGCATGATGGAACTATCCAACGAAAACGAAACTCGTGTTAATTTTGATATTACTGAAAATACAGTCCGAAGAAGCGGGCAGAACCAAAACAATATAGCCGTAACAGACGGAGTGCTTCAGGTTTCTCCGCAAAGCACGGCCTCAATCCCTATTAACCTTAGCTTGAGCGCTGATTCGCCTCTTGTACTTCGATTCGAAACTCAGACAAACGTAGAATCACGAGATACATTTGTGCCTCAGCCGCCGCCCGGTCCAAGTATTCCAACAGGTTCGGCAACATTCGGCGGAATTACAATTCAAAATGCGCCCTCCTCTGCTCCCATGCCTCAGTGGCAGCCGCCGCCAGCTCCTGTCCGCAATGATGATATGTCGGTTTTATCGTTAACTTTTTCCGACGGCACAACCTTCAGGCTTCCGGCAATCAGCGATTCAAACAATTTTGTCCCAAGGCAATTTGACCTTGCCGCTATCGCCGGAGGAAGAACGATTGTTTCGCTTAACATCGAAAATGCCAATACTCACAGGCAGGTTTCCGTAAACAACATAGAAATTTTTGATCCCAACGCATCCGGCGACGGCTTACGCCCTGTAAACGCTGTTTCAACAGCCCGTGA
>WQWD01000175.1 GCA_009785545.1 Treponema sp.
AGGCTCCCCAAGCACTGTAGCGGGGTTGCCATTAAATGAATTTTATGTCATGCTGAGAAGTAACGGCTACCCATACGGAGCTTGAGTTCCGGGATAGCTGAATTTCCGCTGCATAGGGAATCCCTCATGTAGTGAGATATAATGACGGAACAGTATATTAACTCTATATACTGTCATGTTAGGAGGAAATTTTGGCTGTTGTAACCATGAAAAATCTCCTGGAATCAGGAGTACATTTCGGCCATCAGGTGAAACGCTGGGACCCAAGGATGAAGAAATACATCTTCGCCGAAAGGAACGGTATTCACATCATCGATCTGCAAAAGACGATCCAGTCAATCAAGGATGCTTACGAAGCTGTCCGAAGAACCGTTGCCGCCGGAAAAACCGTGCTTTTTGTAGGAACAAAAAAACAGGCTCAACAAGCTGTTCAAAAAGAAGCCGAAAGATGCGGAATGTATTATGTAAACAACCGCTGGCTTGGCGGTATGCTTACCAACTTTTTCACGATAAAAAAATCACTTTTACGTCTGAAAAAACTCGAAAAAATGGAAGTTGACGGCACTTTCGAAAACCTCACAAAAAAAGAGATTTCGGGGCTTGCGAAAGAACGCATCAAACTTCAAAAAAACCTTGGCGGCATTAAAGAAATGAAAGAACTGCCCGGCATTCTTTTCATCATCGATACCCGCAAAGAAACAATTGCTGTTGCGGAAGCGCAGCGTCAAGGTATTCCCATTGTTGCGGTAGTTGACACAAACTGTAACCCCGACGGCATCGACTACCCTATTCCCGGCAACGACGACGCTATCAGGGCAATTACCCTCTTTACGCAGATCATCGCAAATGCCGTAATCGAAGCCGATAACGAGGTTGGACTCAAAATAATCGAAACTCTCGGAGACGAAGACGAAGACATGGAAGGTTTCATGAGCGACGCTTCAATCAAGGAAGAAGCCAGAGAAATCGACATCGAAAAATACACAACCGAAGAAGCATACAGAGCTGCAAAAGAAGATGAAGAAGTCCCTGAAGACGAAAATTTTTCAGGCACACAGATTCAAGTTGATGTTGATAAAGTTTACAACGACGAATAATTCTTTCAATAGGAGGTTTTTTCAAAGCTCGATTAGTTTTGAAAAAACCTCAAAAAACAATTTATGAAATTATGACAGAAGGAGATATAAAATATGGCTGATATTAGCGCTAGTGATGTAAAAAAACTTCGGGAAAAAACCGGAGCCGGTATGATGGAGTGCAAAAATGCGCTTGTTTCAACAGAAGGTGATTTTGTCAAAGCGGAAAAACTTCTAAAAGAAAAAGGACTTGCCGCACTTGAATCAAGAGCCGGAAGAGCTACAAATCAGGGAAAAGTATTTGTTAAAATAAAAGACGATGGAAGCTCGGCTGTACTCGTTGAGCTCAATGCCGAAACTGACTTTGTCGCCAGAAACCCTGACTTTATCGCTCTTGGCGAAACAGTCGCAAAAACAGCTTTGGAAAAAGATTTGTCCGCTCCAACAGAAGAGCTTAACGTTATGGTTCAAGACCTTGCCACAAAAATTCGCGAGAATATGGGCTTAAAACGGCTTTGCATGGTAAAAGCGGCTTCCAACGAATACCTTTGCCAGTATATCCACGGAGAAGGCAATATAGGCATTATCGTAAAATGCGAATCCGACAAACCGGAAATTTTTAAAAACGAAGAAACAAAACAATTTGTTTTTTCGCTTGCCTTGCACATCGCCGCATTTAACCCGCACGCATTGGATCGAAGCAAAATCGATCAAAACTGGATTAAAGAGCAGGAAGAAATATTCCGTATGCAAATGCAAAAAGATGAAAAAATGGCAGGCAAGCCGGAAAATGTTCTTGCGGGAATTCTTCAGGGCAAACTAAACAAGTACCTGGCCGAAGTATGTCTTTTGGATCAAGGTTATGTGATGGACGAAAAAATCACTGTCGCTAAAGCGGTAGAAGATTTCGCTAAAAAAGCCGGAGCCAAACTTGTTATAAGCAATTATGTTTATTACAAAGTAGGCGTAGAAGCTTAAGTTTGGAGTTGCAATGCAGGATGTTATATCGTCTAACGAAGAACGTATGAAAAAATCTGTGGCAAGCTTAAAAGAAGGGTTTGCCACATTAAGAACAGGGCGCGCGTCAGCCTCACTGTTTGATAAAATACGGGTTGACGCTTACGGAGAAAAAACGCCTCTCAATCAAACTGCGAACATCTCAATTCCAGAAGCAAGGCTGATTGTCATTCAACCGTGGGATAAAGCGCTTATCACAGAAATTGAAAAAGCAATTCGATCTTCTGAGCTTTCTTTAAACCCATCTAATGACGGCAAAGTAATTCGTATATCGATTCCGCCTTTAACAGAAGAGAGACGCAAAGATCTTGTCAAACAGGCAAAAGCGCAAGGAGAACAATCCAGAGTTTCTGTCCGCAACATTCGCAGAGACGGTAATGATGAACTTAAAAAACTTTTAAAAGACTCCAAAATTACCGAAGACGAAGAAACCAGCGCATCTGCCCAATTGCAAAAATTAACCGACTCATACATAGATCAGATAAATAAAGTTCTGGAAGAAAAAGAAAAAGAAATTATGGAAGTGTAACGGAGTTATGGAAAAACCAATCCCTGCAAACTCCGTTTGTACTCATGTCGGCATAATCATGGACGGAAACGGACGCTGGGCTGCTAAACGTGGTCTTGTCCGTACGCAGGGACACCTTGAAGGTTTAAAAACAGCAAAACGTATTGTAAAAGCGGCGAGTGTCTTGGGTATCAAATACCTGACACTCTACGCATTTTCAACGGAAAACTGGAAAAGAGCCGCCGAAGAAGTTAGTTTTATTATGACTTTAGTAAAGCAGTATTTACGCTCAGAATTTGAGTTTAGCAAAAAAAATAAGTTTCGTGTCCGCCACACAGGAGACATGGCAGGTTTGCCGCCGGATATTCAAAAAGAACTTACCGATTCAATCGCAGGGACTGCCGGCTTTGACGGTATGCAGGTAATACTGGCTATCAATTACGGCGGCAGAGATGAGATAGCCCGTTCGGCGCAAAGATTCCTTGAAAAACAAAACCAATGTTCAGGCAGCCCAAATTTTCACATCAGCGAAAAAGATATACACGCCAATCTTGATAATCCTGACATACCCGATCCTGATTTAATAATACGCACGGCAGGCGAATACAGAACAAGCAATTTTTTACTTTGGCAGAGTGCCTATTCAGAATTGTATATTTCTGATAAAATGTGGCCTGATTGGGAAAAAGAAGATTTGGAAGCCGCATTAGCTGCTTTTCAAAAAAGAGACAGACGGTACGGCGGAGTACCCTCGGATAAACCCTGGATAAACACATGAACGTAAAAAAAATAATTGAACGACTGATAATTTTTTTCGTTGGACTTCCGGCAGTAACAGCTATCGTTATGTTTCTCCCTTGGTATCAAAATCTGGCAATGAATATTGCCGCAACTTTCCTTTCCGGCGTAGGTGCAATGGAATTGTCTTCAATGCTGAAAAAAAAGAATATCAATGTAACTAAAGTCGAAAGTTTTATTCTTGGCATTTTAGCTCCTTTGGCTATTACATTATATGTAAGCTTTAATTTTCCCAACTGGATTACCGCATCTTTTTTGATGGCAGGTGCAGGCTGGGGATTACTATCCGGCATATTTGCCCGCCGTAAATCAGAAATGGAAAATACTTTAAACAGGGTTGTAGGATGTTTTGCGCTGCTTATTTACCCGGGTTTTTTCATTTATTGGCTAATAAGAATGAATATCTGGGGAGACAGTTTTATAATACTTTTGTTTTTACTTATGGCATTTTCAAGCGATTCCATTGCGTGGTTTTTCGGCACGATACTCGGCAAAAACAACCGCGGCATAATCGCAGTCAGCCCGAATAAAAGCATAGCCGGTTTTATTGGAGGCATTTTAGGCCCTATCCTTGTAGCCTGCGCCGCGGCTTATTTCTTCCCGGACACTTTTTACCAAGCTTCCGGCTCCGCTTTTTCTTCTTTGTTGTTCCCGGCAATTTTAATTGGTTTTTGCACAGGGCTTGCGGCAATTTGGGGAGACCTTGCGGAATCGGCAATAAAACGAAGCTGTGATTTTAAAGATTCCGGAAATTTTATGCTTGGACGAGGCGGAGTTCTCGACTCACTTGATTCCATCGCCGCCGCCGCCCCCGTATTTTATGTGCTTTATTATTTGTTTTTTATAAATACCTGATGAAAAAGCGTGTCGCAATTTTGGGAGCTACAGGCTCCATTGGAACAAGTGCTATTGACATTGTTTCACGTAACGATAAAGACTTTGAAGTTGTCCTATTTACAGCTTATACCAATCAACAAAAACTAAACGATCTGCAAAACAGGTTCCCCAAAGCTCTTTGTCTATTATCTGCCCCTGACAATTCAAATATTTGTGAGGCAATAAAAAACGTAAACGCCGGCATTACTATAAACGCCATATCCGGAGCGGCAGGTCTTTTGCCTTCTGCCGCCGCAATTGAAGCCGGATCAAACCTCGCCCTGGCTAACAAAGAAACTATTGTATTAGCCGGCAAACTAATTTTAAATCTGGCTAAAAAAAATAATGTTAACATAATTCCCGTTGATTCCGAACATTCGGCTGTGTTTCATTTACTGCGATATTTTGGACACGAAGGGCAGGGAGAACTTATCAGTGAAATTGTTTTAACGGCTTCCGGCGGGCCGTTTCGAAACTTTAGTGCCGAAGAAATGAAAAATGTTACGGTAAATGACGCACTCTCCCACCCTACCTGGAATATGGGGAAAAAAATTACAATTGATTCCGCCACAATGGCAAACAAAGGTCTTGAAATAATTGAGGCTCACGGTTTATTCGATTTACCGCCGGAAAAAATAAAAGTTGTTATTCATCCGCAAAGCATAGTTCATTCCATGATTCGTCTTTGTAACGGCGTTTTCTACGCACAGCTTTCCAAACCAGATATGCGCCACCCTATTCACGATGCGTTGTATTGGCCGCAGCCGTCTCAATCAAACCTTGAGCCGTTAAATTTCGATTCACTGACGTTAGAGTTTTCAAAACCGGACACAAAAAAATTTCCAATGCTCGCCCTGGCGTGGGAAGCCGCCAAAATGGGAGGGCTTTACCCATGCGTTTACAACGCCGCCAACGAAATTGCAGTTGAAGCTTTTTTAAACAATAAAATTGCCTTTTTGGATATACCCAAAATAACAGAAAAAGTGTTTGAATCAGACTGGTCGGGGGGCTGCGATAATTTTGAAGTCATACTTAACGCCGATAAAAAAGCAAGAGTAAAAGCGGGCTCTTTCATAAAATAATCCGTACTAACCGGGCGCTGCCCGAAAAGTTAGAAACTTATTCGGACAGTCACCCCTATCGTCAAAAAAAATGTTTTATGCTACAATCTTACTATGACATTTCTTAATATCGTACTTGGACTTATAGGTCTTGGAATTATTGTTTTTATTCATGAACTTGGACATTTTCTCGCAGCCAGGCTTGTGGGGGTTGATGTTGA
>WQWD01000176.1 GCA_009785545.1 Treponema sp.
GATCTTTGGACACCCATTTTTGATGAATTCGACAAAAACGGTATCCGATTTGCGCTTGAAGTTCACCCGTCAGAAATTGCTTTTGATTATTACACTGCCGAAAGGCTTCTTAAAGAATTTAAAAACCGTAAAACTATCGGTTTTAATTTGGATCCGTCTCATTTAATCTGGCAGGGTGTAAATCCAAACTTTTTTATCAGAGATTTTCCTTCCAAGATTTTCCATGTCCACATGAAAGACACAGCAGTTACCCTTGACGGCAAAGCGGGGATACTCGGATCATTCCTTAATTTTGGCGATGTAAAACGTGGATGGAATTTCCGCTCATTGGGACACGGCGATGTTGATTTTGAAAACCTTATTCGGGAACTTAACGCAATAAACTACAAAGGTCCGCTTTCGGTAGAATGGGAAGATTCTGGAATGAACAGAGAAATCGGCGCAAAAGAATCCTGCGAATTTGTCAAAAACATAAATTTTTCGCCGTCAGATATAGCTTTTGACGGTGCGTTCAAATCAGACAAAACCTGATATTGTTAATTGAGGCAATTGCAAAACTTCAGTTTTTGCAATTGTTTCTTTAAAAAAGGCAATTTTGTAGCCCTTTGGGCGAAAAATTGCAGAGCCTCTGCAAAACTAACCGAGTTTTGCAAGAGGCTCAACTGTTAGCCTTGCAGATCAACCATTGACGAAGTATTTATTCCTCCAAAAGAAGAACGTTTGTGGCTGGCGGCATAGGGGTTATTGCGAAGAGCGGTAATTTCTGAGCGCAATTCCATCATGCGCTTGGAAAGCAGCTCTTTGTTTTTTGTTGAACGCATAACCGCTTCTCCTTTAAGTTTTTCAAGCGATGCTTTAAGGCTTGGCACTTCGTCCTGACGGCCGTTTTCGACACTGCGATTCGAAATTGAGTAATACATTTCCTCAAGCGGGTCGATAACTTTTTGTATCGAAAAAATATCGGCTACAATTTTTTCTTCTAACTCGACATAAGACAAAAGATCATCGGCACTGCCCGATTCGATTACATCCTGCTGTTTTTCCAACAAGTCAAGATAAGAACTAAACCTGTCCCGCTGCTGTGTCAGCAGTGTTTTAAAACGCTTTAACACGGCAACTCTTTGAGCAAGTTCCGCAGAGTCGATTTCCGTTGTCATTTTTTCTTCTGTTAAAATAGACATATTCCCTCCCCGTTACCCGGAAATATTTATTCCCACTGCCTCACGATTCGGCTGCGATGACGCATTTTGGCTAATGGCGTTCCAGGTATTCCTTAAATCAGATAACATATTTTTTACAATTTTTATTCTTTCAGCATCCTGAGTGATATTTGCTTCCAAAAGTTCTCTGTTAAACCATGTATACAGCGAAAAAAGCTGCTTGGCGATTTCTCCACCCTGCTCAAAATCCAGCGAAATCATTAATTCTGTGATGATTTCTTCGGTTTTCATGACAGCTTTGCTGATTTGCTCGATTTTTGCCGGGTCTTTTTTCTCAGTATTGTTTTTTTCCAATAGATCGATAGCCAGAAGAAGCTGTTTTACAGCTTCATCATATAACATGACAATAAGCTGCCCCTGCCCGGCTGTTTTTATCGTAGTTTCTCTATATGTAGATGAGACATCCTTGTATGACATTAAACCCTCTATCTTGATTATCGGCAGTTTGACGGCGCTCTTTAAAGGTTAAGGCAGTCATCATTCACCTCGTTCGTTGACTAAAACCTCAACCTGATTCTTGCTGTTAAATTGAAATAACTTCCACGACGATCTGGCAAAGGTTGAAGTGAATCCGGCGGAATTGGCCCAAATTCGCCGCGGTTGCCATCATTAAAAAACAAATCACGATCAAGAGGTACTTGAGCTGATACTGACAAAATCACTCCTTGAAACATCTCATAATTAAAACTAATAATCGGCGTAAATGAAAGATCTTCTAATCCGGAAATTAAAGCAACATTCATATTGGTAAAATCATTAAAACGCCATAGAAAACTGGTAGACAAATAATGGTTATTTGAAAAATCACCACCAAAACCTAAAGCAGTTGATGACGATCTACCATTAAACAAATATTCTGCAATAACAATTAAATTGCCGTCAAAGAAAGAATAGTCTGCGCCTATGCTGAGTGAAAGACCGTCTAATTCGGTGCGTTCCGTATGGTTGTATGTATAAAGCGCATCGATGATTAGGCCGATCCTTACGTCAGCTTTGAGTGAAAAACCTGCACGATGAATTCCCCAAGATGATCCTGTGTCGGGCGTTTCAAATGAGTACAGCGTTTGGGCACTCGCCCTGCGCCAGTGACGCTCTGCAGAAACGCCGAACAGAGAGCCGCTGCCATCGCTGTTCAGAGCGTTTCGGGGAGCGGCGTAAAAAGCCGACAGCCTAAGATCGTCATGCGCAAACCATGTGAGAGCCGTGCCAAGTATGCCGCGCGGGCGGGCATCGGGTTTTAAGGGATTTCTTGGATTAAGAAAATCAGAAGACCCCCACACTTGACTATAACCAAAGGGGAGCCGCATAAGCCCGCCGTCAAAATCAAGATGTTCGCCACGGAGACGAAAGTGCAGACGTTCAAGCTCAATCGCCGCAACAAAATTTTCGGTTATGGTTATTGGATTGCCAAAGTCCGCTAAGCCGTCTGAAAAAGTTCCAGAAGCTGCAATAAAATTCAATGCGCCCAAAAATGTTCCGCCTTCACGCAGTCTTGACTGAAAACGCAAGTTTGCAAATTGCTCAAAACCATTAGAAAAAAAGGGAGAGTCGCCTGCCCCAATATTCATGGCGGCAGTTGATTCCGTAATGCCGGAAAAAACCATCTGCGCTGATATGCTGTTAATTCCCAGGTTTATAAATACGAATAACACTAATATTTTTTTCATCGATCTACCTTTATCTGCCTTTCAAGCTGCTTTTCAAGCTACCTTTCCAGATTCCGCATACTGAACACTGAATCCGGGATGGGTCTGTCCAAGACAACATTATTCATTGTAAAAACAGTTCTGGAATTTCTGCGTAACATATTGCGTATCTCGGCTTCAACGGGGAAACGGCGGCCGCCGATAACTTCTACTCTGAGCAAGGTGTACTCCTGAAGTATCGCCCCGGAAAGAGCAAATGCTTCGTAACGTAACAGATCATTGTTTTCTTTATCGATCCAAAGTTTGCGCCTTGGATAACTTTCTATACGCCCGGGCAAAACAGTAAGTTCCAGTATCCATGCTTCACGATTGCCAAAAGGTGTTTGTAAAACTTCTGAACCAACAAGAACCGAAGAATAGCGGTTGGATAACGGCTCATTGTCCAGCGCATCTTCGTAGGACATATCCGACCCCATCATAGACTCTCTGAGCATATGCCCGGAAATCAACATCACTTCTTCGATGTCGGGCGAAAAAACAAAAAGCCTGCCGTCTCTTCTTAAATATCTGGTTCCTCTGTCTGCAGGGTTTGTAAACTCCATAAAGCTGTGAGTATTACCTCTTGCCCACGCATTGAATGTTTTTACAAACCGTCGCCCTCCATGCTCGATGAGAATTTCGCCTTCGTACTGAATAGTAGTGAATATCTCATTGTTATCCACTCTCCGCAGCAGTTCTGCGGCTGTCGGTGTCTGGGAAAATCCAAAACTTGCAACCATTAACATCAAAACAAACGTAAATAAACTCTTCATAACAAACCTCCAAAATTATCTCAAATATTTTTTCGTTATCTCCGTAACGCTTCAACGGGTTCTACGAATGCGCTTTTTAGCGACGGAATTAATGTGAAAAGCGATGCGATAACAACGCCCATTATCCATGCCCGAAACAGTATGACAGGACTAAACGCTATAAAAATTGTTTGACCCATGGGCATTTCGGCAAAAGTATTTCCGTATAAATCTCCCATACGAATAGGGTAAAGTGAGCCGATACCCGTAAGCAGCCCTCCGATGAAAACTCCCGCAAGAGCGCCAAAAGCCGCAAGAAAAAGTGACTCAAAAAAGAAAACCTTTACAATTTCCGAGCGTCTCATGCCAAGGCAGCCCATCATACCAATTTCCTTGATACGTTCGTGAATGATCATCGTTACTGTATTGATAATCAAAAAACTTGCAACGATTAAAAACACAAGGAACATAAGTGTGTATATCGGCTCAAACACTCTCAGTATTGCTACCCAAAAATTTTCACGCCAATCCATTACATGGCTGTTTTCTCCTAAAAGATTTTTCACAGCGGCAGCAATGGCACTGCTTTGTCTTGCGTCATCAGCGTATATCACAAGCGACTGAGTTCCATCTTCCAATACAAGCAGACGCTGCAGCCGATCAAAATCTACAATGATGTAACTTTCGTCAATTTTTATATAGTCAAAATTAAAGATTCCCGTAATGACAGGGCTCCAAAATCTTTCCGAAAAATTAGCGGATATTGTTCTTAACGGAATACGATCTCCGATTGACAATCCTGATCTTTGGGCAAAAACACGACCGACAGCACCTTCGTTGGCGTCAACAGGCCAGCGGCCTTCCAACAAACCATCATCACGATTGGCAAGATTAAAATTATTTGCCGCCATTTCTTTTTCGATGTCAATTCCCCACAAAGTAGCGTGTTTGATTGTAGATTCCTGTAAAGTTGCCATAGAACGAATTCTTGGCAATACTGCCCGTACGCCGTCTATCTGATAAATTTTTTCGGCAAGTTTTCTCCAATCACTGATAAATGTTTCGTTTCCGTCATCGCCAATTGTAATTTTTTCAATCGGATACTGCACAGGCATAAATTCTCTTTCTGCTTCAAATTGCGCCGACACCACTTTGACATGACCTAGCTCATAAACCTGCACAACATCATTAATATTTTGCGTCATCCCTTCGATCAAAGATGAATAGAACACCATGAATAAAACGGCAATTCCAACTGCGGCAAAACAAAACGCTGTCCGCCTCTTGTTACGCCAAATATTACGAAAGGCAATTTTTACAAGAATACCTGTACCGCCTTTTTTATATTCGTTTGTCATAAGATCTCCTTTTATTCAAATCTTAAGCTGTCGGTTATTGGTTTTTTCACCGCTCTCATTGTCGGCAAAAGTGCCATTAACGATGAAAGCAGAGTCGCTACAATCCCCGAACCGATAATAACAGGAATGTTCCACACACTGCGAAAGATCGCTGTAGTGCGGAAGCCAAGCCCATCACTCATTACGTCACCCATCATGCTAAAATCAATGCCGTCTACTACTACCGGGTAATTTATTATGCAGCCCAAAATTATTCCCAAGACTGAACCGATAAATCCCAGAAAGCCCGCTTCCAGCATATAAGTTATGATCATCTGCCTGTCTGTCATACCCAACGCACGCATCATTCCAATTTCTTTTGTTCGCTCCAGTATCGCCAGCAAAATCGTGTTGGATATTACCAAAAAAGATATTAAAAACAAAAGATACGATAAAATTTGCGGCGCTCCAACTTGTAACGCTTCAAACCCAAGATACTCTTCCATGTATTCCTGCCATGTACGCACGGCAAGGTTTTCCGGCAAAGTGTAAC
>WQWD01000177.1 GCA_009785545.1 Treponema sp.
ATCGAATATCCCGGCCTTTCGCCCGAGGACGCGCGAATACTCGATTATGTCAAAATCCCTTTCAAAAAATCAGGAAATCAGCTTCTTGATTTTATTCTGCCCCGGCCTCTGAGGGCTTTCAGAGACTCTTTCGCCCCCAAGCCGGATATAAATCATGTTCCCTGCGTACGCTGCGGCGACTGTATCCGTATCTGCGCTTCCCGCGCGATGGCTCTTGAAGGAGAGGGAAAAGAGCGCCGCGTCGTTATTGATTATCGCCGCTGTATTCGTTGTTTTTGCTGCCACGAGGTTTGTCCAGTGAAAGCCATCGATATAACGAAACGAAGAATTACCGGAAAGAATCACGGAAAAACCCTTTAACGCAATTGAAAAAATGGGCTATATACCGTACATTAGTAGTATGGCGGAGGAAAAACTATGCCCGATGTTATTGACAAGGTAATTAATTTTATTTCCGGAGACGGTGATACGGCTTCAGACAAAGATATATTGTTGAAGCAGTTGAGTAAGGAAGTTTCCCAAAATAAGTACGCGAAATTCTTTCGGGTAAAGCAAAAGGAAGTAGATCCGGCTTTCGCGCAGTATTTTTACAATCTTTACCGGGCTGTTTACCCCCTGCAAATGTTTCTGAAAAATCCCGCCAATGAAGCGAAAATTAAACAGATCACTTTGGAAGCTTTTTTAGACAAAAACATGATGGAAACGATAAAAGCGTTAAGCCCTGAAACAATAGCGGAGCGAAAAAAAACCGCCGGAGCCGAACTTTCCGGGAAGCTTCAGGAGGATCTTGACTGGCTTGTTTCAGTTTTTGATAGCCCGAAGATCGCCGCGGCGGATAAATGTTACGACCTTGTTTCCACTATAAAGCGCTTTGTGTTTTTTGATTTTTGTTCCCTGCTCAGAAAATTCGACCCCGAAACGCGGGAAGGGGATTTCCTTACTCAGCCTAAATTCACCGAAGTAGACGCTGGTTTTCTGGTTCCCGATTTGGCAACCTTTTTGTCGGTTCTGATTGATTTTGAAGAACACAGCGACTGGAAAACAGTATTTGAAATCTTCAAATACTGTAAAGGTGGAACCGATGTTATTCCACTGGTGCAGTGGAACAGTCTGCTTCTCAGTATTAACGATGTTCGCCAGTCAAAAATTTTTGATTATATCGGCAAGATAGCTACAGGCAATCCCGTCTGGGAAATTAAACCCACCCCTCTTGTACGCGAATCCCTGTCCGCTTTGTGGCTGGAACAAAAAACACGGGAAGTTCAGGAAGTGATTCTTGGGATTGCCGAGAGTCAAAGAACTGCCCAGAAAAGCGCTTTAGTAAACGCGATTTTTGGTTCCGCCGAGACAGCGCGGCTCCATAATTACGCCCCCGAAAAAGAAAGAATTCTGCTTGATAAAGGTATTGGCGGTTACACATACGCTTCGGCTCTTAATCACCTTTACGTTTTTATTCAGGATTTCATTGAAAAAGAAGTACAGGAGTTGTGTGAGCTGCTTCTTATCCGCGGGAAATGGACAGACAATGCCGCTTCCCGGTTGATGTCCGAGGGTTATCACGAAGTTATAGCGATTATCCCGGAAATAACCGCGTTAGATGAAAGTTTGGACGATGACGGCAACAACGGTTCCCGTCTAAGGGGAGCGTTGCTCAGGGTTGACAGGGACAAAACGCAAAACCGGTATATCAACAGCATTATCAGTTCGGTAAACGAAGAAGCTCTGAATATGATCAACCGGACAGTTTCGCCTCTTATTGTGGTAGGCAAGCATTTCAAAATGCTCATGGACGACTTCCAGAAAAAGCCCTTTGAGCTTATTATGAATTGGAAAGAACTGGGCTTGTATTCAAAAGTTCCAATATCCCAGAGAATCGCCGCGGCCTACAAAAAGGTAAATTACTTTGTACAGCTCATGATTCTGGAGACAAAGCCGCCGGAAGAGTGAGGTTGTTGATTCGTTCCACTACGCCGTCAAAATCGCTATGTAAAAACAGCATACCGCGGATTGTTTCAAGCGTAGCGGCTGTTTCCGCCTTCCACTGTTTTTCTTTTAGCCGGTCAAGGGCGGCATACGCGGTCGCGTCATCATAATTCTCGCAGGCGTTTTTGATAATTAGCGTTTGCTCTGTAAAAAATATTGTGTCTTCTTCAATATCAGCACCCACGCTGGCGATTTCTTCCGTGGGTATTCCCTTTACTATGTCCTGAAGTGTTTCAATGAAGCGTTCCAAATTGCCGGAAATAAAATCCTTGTCATTGTTAAGACCGGCGTTTTCCAGCGAAAATGCTGTCTTTGACGCTTCAATTTCCCCCATATTCGCCAATGCGGATTTTATGGCGTGGGATGTAATTGTAAACAGTTTTATGTCATTATCCGCGGCTGTTTTACGCAGCGTTTCAATCGCTTTTTCAACGTCACGGCGGAATATTTGGAATAATTTTTGCTTTGTTTCATCTGCTTCCGCCGCCGTTTCCTCTTCTGGTTTATGGTTTTTCGCTTCGTTAGGGTGCCGGTCCCGGATAAACTTGTTCAAAACCGCGTTCAACTGCTGCGCTTCAATAGGTTTTGAAACGTACGCGTCGAAACCGTTTTCCGTAAATAATTTATCATTGCCCACCAACGCGTTGGCTGTTAACGCGACAATAACACCGTTATACCCCATTTCACGCAGCTTCCGCGTGGTTTCCATGCCGTCCATCTGCGGCATCATGTGATCCATGAATATCACATCATAGGTGTTGCCGTTTTCTATTTTTCCTATGGCGGCGTAACCGCTAAGCGCGGTTTCAATTGTCAGTTTATAAAGAGACAATAAACCCTGCGCGATAAACAAATTTGTTTCAACATCATCCACAACAAGAACGGTTCCGTATGGCATTGGCTCACGGACAAATTGCAAGCTTGTTTTAAGCTTGTCGCCGGTAAAAGAAAAACTCGACAATTGTCGGGCAATATCAGCGCCAATTGCGCCACACGCGACAGCTTTTTGTTTTATTGTTACGCTGAATGTGCTGCCTTTGCCGTATTCGCTTTCAACGCTGATTTTTCCGTCCATTAGCTGAATCAACCGATTCGTAATGCTGAGACCCAAACCTGTACCTTCCGTGGTACGATTTGCCTCGGTGTTAAAACGCATATATTCCGTGAACAATTTTTGCAGTTCATCGCGCCTCATGCCCTGCCCTGAATCCTCAACTTTAAAACAAAGCGTTATGCCATCTTCCTCTGTCAAATGATGTATACGCAGAACTACGCTTCCTTTGTCAGTGTACTTAATCGCGTTTGAAAGAAGGTTGTTTAATATTTGCTTTATCCGCAGTTCATCGCCATAAAGGCGGGATGGCAAATTTTCATCAAGATTTAATTTGAACTCAATCGGTTTTGACCCGATACGGACAATATTGGTCTGTACCGCGTCATTGATGAGGCTGGGCGTGTCGTATTCTACGGGGTTGAGTTCAAGTTTGCCAGACTCGATTTTTGACATGTCGAGAAGATCGTTGATTATCCCGAGCAGATTGCTTCCGGCGTTGTATATTTTCTCCAATGCTCTTGCGTGCTCATCTGGCAGATCTTCTTTCATCAATTGAATTTGCGCTATTCCAATAATCGCGTTCATTGGAGTACGAATTTCGTGCGATATGCTGGCAAGAAAATTACTTTTGCTTTTACTTGCTTCCTCGGCTTTTTCCCTGGCTCTGGCAAGCGAACCAATTGTAATTTTCCCAATAAAAATAATTAAAATATTGATAAAAAATAAACCAACCACGCTGTATATTTCCTGCATGGTGTCGTATTCGGTTCCTACCATATTGACGCCAAGACCAAATGACAAAATAACTATTGTGCTGCAAGACAAAACCATCATGATAATCATGACTTTAATATCGTTGTATATAATTCCAAGAAGCGAAAGACCGATAAGGAACATGAAAATCATTCTGTCTCCGCCGAAGATATACAAATATATCATCTCGGAAAGAACAATCGTGGAAAGAAGCAATATGGAGAGGTGTCTCTTTTTTAATCTTCTATAACTTGTAATTATGAAAACAAGAGAAATCATAATGACGCTGGCAACAAGACGCCCAATCGCGACATCGCTGGACATAAAAAATGTGAAAAAAAACTGCTTTATTATCGCATAGCTGATAACGGCAATCCGTGTCGGCCTTAAGGCAGTCAACTCAAAAGCGTCTTTTTTCACTCGTTGCATAATTTTTAAGCCTTTTTTGACATTGCTAAAAATTCATCGGCGGAGTCAAGAAACACTTCGACAATTTTTTGATCGAAAAATGTTCCGCTGTCTTTGCGTATAATTTCAACCGTTTCTTCATGAGTAAAAGGTTTTTTGTACGGCCGCTCAGACACCAGCGCGTCATATACATCCGCAATCGCCATGATTCGCCCTTCAAGAGGAATCGCGTCTCCCCGCAGCCCTCTAGGGTAACCTGTGCCGTTCCACCTTTCATGATGGTAGCCAGCAAAAGATTTGGCGTAAAGCAAAAAGCCGTCATCTTTAGTTTTGGCGGCAATCCTGTCGATAATCGACTCCCCGTCTTCGCAGTGTCGTTTGATCAAATCAAATTCTTCGGAAGTGAGTTTTTCTGGTTTATTAAGGACCAAATCGCTTATGTGGATTTTTCCAACATCATGAAGCTGCGCCGACGGCAAGAGTAAGTTTAGATCCCACTTTGACATTTCCTCGCGATAAATTCCGGCAGCGAACAGTTTATCAACCAGTATTTTTAAATACCTCTGCGTTCGCTCGATGTGGCCGCCAGTCAATTTGTCACGGAACTCTACCATATCCGCCAAAACGCTGATTGTCGCGTTGTGAATATCGCGCACTGCTTGCTTGCTGTCTTTGACGAGTTTGTCTGTTTCAATGTGCAGTTCAATTCGTTTTATCAGCACAGGAGGCGAAAATGGCTTGGTAATAAAATCAAGCGCGCCCATTTCAAATCCGCGTATTTCTGAAGCCACATCATTTTTCGATGTTAAAAAAACAACGGGAATATTTTTCAGTTTTATATCTGATTTCAAAATTGAAATTGCCTGAAAGCCATCCATTTCAGGCATAACTAAATCTAAAAGAATTAAATCTGGAATAATTCTTTCAAGGAGTTTGAACATTTTTTCCGCGGAGGGCAGAGCAAATATTTTGTAAATGCTATCCAAAGCCGTTTTTGCTGTCATCAGATTAGTGTCGTTATCATCAACAACAAAAATTGTTTTCATGCTCCCTCCTTTCCCAGCAAACGGCGATGTCCGAGAAGTGCGGACAGCCCCATCGCATCTACCTTACCTCGTTCCAGTATCGATCCATAACGGCGAGATTCTTAGCGTTCATTTCCCGCGCGTTTTCTTTCATGCGTTTTTCCACGTGTTTGAAACGCTCGGTAAATTTCGTGTTTGTCCGCTGAAGAGCCACCGATGGTTCTATGTTGAAAAAGCGGCAAAGGTTTATAACCGAAAAAAGCAGATCGCCAAGTTCACCTTCAAGCGCGGAGCCTGCGGG
>WQWD01000178.1 GCA_009785545.1 Treponema sp.
AACCTGCGTCGTCCTTCCTGTGCAAACGCACTGATACCGCGTGTCGTTATGGTATAGATACCTCTTTCATCGTACATCATTCTTGTTTGTTCAGCCGTTAAATTGCCGGGGCCGCGTTCTTCTACAGAGTCATGGCTGTTTCTTATCCAAAGAATACTTCCGGCAGCGTTCAGGTGAGCCGTTCTTCCGTCTCTTAATGTAACTGCAAAATTGGAGCCTCGGCTTGCAGATGATACAGGCGGTGCGGGCAAAGAGCCGAGGTTTACCCTTGAAAGCCTTTCGCCGCTTCTTGCTCCGTCATTAAAATAGATTTTTTCCATTTCGCCTGATTGAAAAAATAATACATAACTTTTTGCATTATCTTCTTCTAAAGAAACAATCATGACAGGGCGTCTTTCAAGCCTTATGCGATCAATACGACTGAATGGCCCCAATTTTACAAAGTCATTATTTTCAAGTACCGTTACAAAGCTTCCTGTCCTGTCAAGGATAGGTGAAATCGCAATCGGGCTGCCTAAGTCTATTGTCCAGAGCGGATTTCCCGATGCGGTGCGGCAAGTTACAATCGAACCAATCGGAATAAAGACCCTGCCGTCCCATCCGACAACAGGATTATGTGTAATGGGAGCTCCCAGATTTATACGCCACAATTCTCGTCCAACTCGGTTTATTGCCTTAAACAGACCATCGGTAGTACAAACATAAGACGCTCCTTCATAAGAGCGGGCAACAAAAGGAATTGCTGTTCCCATCGTATCAAAAGTCCAAAGGTGAGAGCCGCTTCTGTAAAATGAGGTAATGTTTCCTCTTTCGCCTACAAGCACAATGGAGCTGGCTTGTAAATGCGGTATGGCACTTATCGTGTCGCCAATCTCCCTTTCCCATATTGGAGCTGCTCCTACCTGTACGGCGGCAAAATCAACTCTTTGCTGTGCGAAAATCGAAAAACTAAAAAAAGAAAATAATATCAGTAAAAACCATTTTTTTATCATTTTATCTCATTTATTGAATTCTGGTGAATTGGGAAAACCCAACTCTTGCGGAAGGATGAGTCGACGACACATCGTAATTTCTTCCGCTTGGTAACATATTGTTTAAAATCTCAAATGAAGTTTTGTCGCTGTTAAATAAAATCTGCAAGTTTGACTGGTTTATGGAAGCCTGTCCGGGAAGCGTATCTTCAAGTCTTAAGTTGACACTTGCGATTGCATCTATGCGTACTTGTCTGTTATTTATTGTAACGATCCTGTTTGCAAAACCTGTGTAAGTGTAAGTGCCGGTTCCGAATCCTTCATATCTTAGAGTGTTGTTTTGGCTTTGCTCCCAAGTATCGTATCTTTCAACTCTGACAGTTCTGTCCGATCTGAATTCGATTATAGAAGTGATCGGCCCGTGAGGTGTATTGATAGTTGACTGCCACGTTCCCAATAGATGGTTTGGCAAAGTAATTCTTTCGATTGCTCTTGTGCAGAACATCATTATCGAAATGGCATTAAGGGTTTGCGCCCCTTCCGTATATTCATTCAAAACTTGTCCGCTTGCGTTCAGCGTTTTTCCTGATAATACAAAATTCCCGCCTTGTTGGGAAAGAGTCCCCTGTATTATATAATCAACCCCAGTTGAGTCCTGTACAATATTGAGGGTTCCCCATGAACGCAATTCTTCGATAATACCAATTGTTTTATTCGCCGCATCCGTATCACTTACCGCTGTTCCAACTGCTTCAAACTGCATAACCCCCACAACAGGAATTCTCTGCGTATATGCCGTACTTACCGTGAAAAACAACAGGAAGAACACTAAAAAAGAATGCTTCACACCTGCCTCCTTATAAAACATTATATTATAAAGTATTAATTAGTACAATATGGATGGCGATCAATGTCTTGATGGGTGGGGTGGGTAGACAATCATCGGCAGGGGGCGCCACCGCCTGTTTAGTATGATTTAGAAAGGTTTTCTGCTTGCCCTCCCCCCATTGCAAATTTTTATCAAAAAAAATATCCTTTAGCTCAAGGGAGAACAAAATATGAAACAGCGAAAAGTAATCATCATTGGAGCAGCGGGCAGGGATTTTCACAATTTTAATACCTTTTATCGTGATAATCCGGCGTATAATGTAGCGGCTTTTACAGCAGCGCAAATTCCGGATATAGCAGGCCGCAAGTATCCGGCATCGCTTGCAGGGAGTTTGTACCCGCAAGGGA
Organism: Treponema sp.; assembly: GCA_009785545.1. Taxonomy (GTDB): domain Bacteria; phylum Spirochaetota; class Spirochaetia; order Treponematales; family Breznakiellaceae; genus WQXQ01. Next base: position 2,208 of record WQWD01000178.1, read on the forward strand.
TTCCGATTCATGATCAGAAAGATTTAGAAAAATTGATAAAAGAGCTTGATGCTGATGAATGTGTGTTTGCGTACAGCGATGTTCCTTACCATTTTGTTATGGAACTGGGAGCAAGGGTAAATGCTGCAGGTGCGGACTTTACTCTATTTGGTCACAAGAACACTATGCTCAAAAGTACAAAGCCGGTAATTGCTGTTGGGGCGATTCGCACAGGCTGCGGAAAAAGTCAAACTTCACGCCGCATAGCTGAGGCGTTGATGGCACGTAACTTAAAAGTGATCGCTATTCGCCACCCAATGCCGTATGGAGATTTGGAAGCGCAAAAAGTTCAGCGTTTTGCCGCAATCGAAGATCTTGCTAAACATAATTGTACTATCGAAGAAATGGAAGAGTATGAACCTCACATTGCTCGTGGAAACGTGATTTACGCAGGAGTAGATTACGAAGCGATTCTCCGTGCTGCCGAAAATGATCCCAATGGCTGCGATGTTATTTTGTGGGATGGTGGCAACAACGATTTCTCGTTTTACAAACCTGACTTGATGGTTACAGTGGTTGATCCTCATCGCCCGGGACACGAGCTTTCGTATTATCCCGGCGAAGTTACTCTACGCCTTGCCGATGTAGTTGTCATCAATAAAATCGACAGTGCTGATTTTGACAACATTCAGACAGTCAGAGACAATATCGAAAAGGTGAATCCAAAAGCTTTGGTAATAGACGCTGCTTCGACAATCAGCGTAGATAAACCTGAAGCCATACGCGGCAAAAAAGTGCTGGTCGTTGAAGACGGCCCGACTCTCACTCATGGAGAAATGAAAATTGGAGCGGGCATTGTTGCGGCAAAACGTTTTGGTGCGGCGGAAATTATCGATCCTCGTCCTTATGCGGTTGGCAAACTGGCAGAGACTTATCGTATTTATCCCGGTATTGGAAAACTTTTGCCGGCGATGGGTTATGGCGAACAGCAAATGAAAGATTTGGCTGAGACTATCAATAGAGCCGATTGCGATTCTGTTGTTATTGCTACACCGATTGATCTTCAGCGTGTAATTAAAATCAACAAGCCATGCACTCGTGTTGAATACAGTTTGCAGGAAATTGGCAATCCAAATATGGATGACGTAATCGATAATTTTTTAAAAAAATAAAATAGGAAAAACGGATGTCAAGTCTTGGCGAATTTAATCTCCGTACAGGCGGACAAACTGATTGGATCAACATTACAAGTGAAGTTCAAAAAATTGTTTCAGCGTCCGACGTGCGGGAAGGTATTTGCGTGGTTTTTGTGCCGCACACAACAGCGGCGGTAACTGTCAATGAAAACGCCGATTCCGACGTGCCGCATGACGTAAACCTCTCGCTCAATATTATTTCTCCGGATCGCCGAGAGTTTCGCCACGGCGAAGGTAACTCTGCGGCACACACAAAAACCAGCCTTGTGGGACCTTCGCTCACGCTGATTGTCACAAACGGCAGGTTGCTGCTTGGCACTTGGCAGGGGATTTGGTTCAGCGAGTTTGACGGCCCACGTACACGCAAAGTTTATGTGCGTGTGGTGGGGGAAAATAGATAGCGATTTTTTAAGTTGACTATATTGCATATCTTAACCCATAATGTATGTATAAAGGTTAAACATTTAAGGAGATGGTTATGAAAAAAATTGCTATTGTGTTTGTTTTTATTTTACTTGTCTCGGGACTTTTCGCAGAGGAAGAAAAAGAAGGTCTTACATCTTCCAGCAGTCTGATTTTGCAAGCTTCATCGCTGCCGGAAGCTAAATTGATTTTTTCGCATGATTTTGTTATTCCGTTTATGCAAGGCGAAGGTCCTTTGACATCGGGTAACAATCTTAGGTTTAATTTTGCTGCCGAAGCAACACCAGTTTCGCTTAACGGACTTTTTAACGTAGTTTTTACGCCAATTGCCGTAATTGAATTGTCTGCCGGCGGCAGAATTGGAACGGGTTGGTCACTCAATCTTTTTGGCGGCGATCTTCATGGAATCGGGCTTAATCTTCCCGGCAGTGATGATATGGCGGAACATGACGGCAGTGCTTTTGACGGCATTATGCACCAAGCGCATTTGGGAGGCGCTTTCCAATTTGACTTTGGGGCGATTTTCCCCGGCGATTGGACATCTGTACTTTTTAGAACCTACCACGAAATTAACTTTCATGGTTATTCCCGTGCCGCTCCCGGGCAAGCATGGTTTTTTGAAGCAGATGACGGCGAAAACATGAATGGTTTTAACTATTACGGCAACATCGTATTTGGATACCAAATGCCGCTTTTCCTGAACATGGTCGCTTTCATGGCGGAAATGAATCTATTTTTGTATGACACTCCCAATCGCAGCCTTTGGGGTGACGATCTAATCCGTTGGTACTTTTCCAGTATTTTGAACTTTCAAGTTTCCGAGCAGTTTAGCGTTACAGTAATTTGTCAATTTAGAACACGCAGGAATTTTACTGCAGATACTGCGGGCTTGCATTTTCAACACAGGCTGCTTGATCCTGACAGAAGCCCGCAACGTTTGGAGTTTTATCGGGTTGCTGGTATATTTACGTACAGGCTTTAGGTGTTAAATCACACTATACAATATTTCCGCATAAGATGGAAACGGCCAGTGTTTTTTTGCGGTAAGTGTTTCAAGCTCATCTACGACAATGCGCAATTCCGACATGGCTGTTAATATTTTATCACGATAAAAATATGCGGCTTTAAGAATTTCTGCCAACCTAAGATTTGAATCCTCGATGGTGCGAAGTTCAACGAACTTTTGCTTTGAGGATTCCAAAACAGCGTTTTCAAGAATTATCAGTTTGTTTAAAAGATTTGTTGACAGCCTTGTAATGTTCTCAAGCCAATGGTTTTCCATTGAGATATTAAAAATGCCGTATGCTTTTTTTTGCCTAAGCAGATCAATCAATTCTCTTTGGTAACTCACTGATGACGGAACGATATAGCTTTTTACCATGTCGATCATTGTAAGAGCTTCGATGTGAAGCGTTTTGCAATATGCGTCCATTAAAATTTCATAACGTGAATGTATTTCTGTTTCGGAAAAAACATGGTGTTTGGTAAAAAGTTCAATGCTCTTTTTGGAAATAAACTCAGGAAGCGCATCTACTGCGGTTTTTAAATTTGAAAGCCCTCGTTTTTTTGCATCTTCGATCCATTCTTCGGAATAATTGTTGCCGTTAAATATAATTCGTTTATGTTTGCTGAAGGTTTTTTTTACCAGTGCTGCCAAGTCGGCTGTAAAATCTTTTGACTTTTCAAGGTGATCGGCAAACTGGCT
>WQWD01000179.1 GCA_009785545.1 Treponema sp.
CCCCGAGTGGCGGAGCTTATCTTCGCACTTGAGCGAGGGGAAACTGTTGCAAGGGTAAATTATGTGGATGGGGAAGCGTTTGATTGGAGATACCTGACGCAAGAGATCGTTGATGCTCGCGCGTACTAAAATTTTCCAATAAGATGAGCCTGTCTCAAAACTCGGTCAGTTTTGAGACAGGCTTCCGAAAAAGCGTCATAAATGCCGCTTTTTCATTTAAATCTAAGGAAGCTGTCCCAAAAACTGAAGTTTTGGGACAGCCTCAGATAAAAATATTTTGATTCGTTGCGAAAAAGGAGGGATGGTTTCGTTGTCAGTAAGAACTCAAGTGCTGTTTACAATGATTATTACCGCTATTCTTGTAGCCGCCTCCGTACTAATATCCAACGTTATCCTATTTTCAAGGTATATTGATGCGAATTTTGAAAGCAACCTGGAAAGGGCAACTCTTGAAGTTTTAAATGAAATCAGCGTGTTGGAGAATAATGTAGCGCACATTGCCGCGATTTATTTTGCCAACGATCAAGCTCTTATCAGCGCCATTGAAGATGGAGATACCCGAGCGCTTCTTAGCCGGACAGAAGAATTATTCATTGAGACCGGCATAGAACTGTTTACTGTTACCGACAGCAGGGGCAGAGTGATTGCGCAGCCCCATTCGCCCGATTTTACAGGATTTTATTTAACAGCAATGCGCAGTGTCAGACACGCGCTTATGGGAGGAGTTCCTGTTACAACAGTCGAGGGAGGTTCCGGCGTAAACTTGATGGTCAGCGCAAGCAGTCCTATTTTCGGCGTGCAAAACGAAATTATAGGGGCGGTTCTTGTAGGATTTCGCCTTGATACAGAGGAATTTGTGGACAGGCATAGACAAATAACGGGCGTAGAAATGGCGTTATTTCGCGGGGCTGAAATCGTCGCAACTACTTTACTCAATGCAGACGGTTCGCGAGCCATCGGAGTAAGAGTCCCGGAAGAGATTCACCATGCGGTGATTTTTAACGGCGAAACTTTTTTTGGAGAGATAACTCTTTTAAATCACAATATGCTGGTAAGGTTTACCCCTATTTTTGACGCTTACGGCAATGTGGTTGCCATTTTATTTACCGGGCATTTTCTGACCGATAAAGTAAGCGTAGTACAATCATTTATCGTAGCAGGTTTTCTTATAACTGTTTTTCTTTTAGGGCTTAGTATATTGGCTATCAATGTAGTTTCAGGAAAGATTGCAAACCCTATTGCGAAAAAACTTGATCAACATCAAACAATCACCGAGGAAAAAGAAAAGCAGGAGACGTATGTTCATCTTCTTTTAAAATCGTGTCCTGACATTATTATAGTTTTTGACGAAAATGGAAAATTTCTGCTTGGAACCAGCTCCGTCTCTAAAATTATTGATATAAACGATGTTTCGCTTTTGCAGGAGTACGATCTCGATAGTATTATAGAAAAATACCGCCCTGCTGTTTTTACAGAACAAGTAACAGCGCAAATAAAAAGCGTAATCTCAACCCAAAATAATGCCGGATCGGAAATAGTTTTTGAAGTTTCCGCTGGCACATACAAGTATGGGGTTAATATACTGCCATTTTATAAAAACTACGGATCGTTTGCAGGAGTTCTTGTTATCATGCACGACATAACAGGTATAACAAGGGCAAAAGAAGCGGCAGAGCAGGCAAGCCGCGCCAAGAGTGAATTTTTGTCAAATATGTCGCACGAAATCCGCACGCCAATGAACGCCATAATCGGCATGACCGCTATAGGAAAGTCCGCCGGAGACATCGAGCGGATCAAGTATTGCTTTACAAAAATTGACGATGCTTCCAAGCACCTGCTTGGCGTAATAAATGATGTTTTGGATATGTCGAAAATTGAAGCAGGCAAGTTTGAGCTCTCGCAGGATGAGTTCGACTTTGAAAAAATGCTTCAAAGAGTTATTAACGTAATCAATTTCCGCCTTGACGAAAAGCTGCAAAAATTTACGTTAAATATAGATACTGCCATCCCGAAAACGCTGTTTGGAGACGGTCAGCGTCTTGCGCAGGTCATTACAAATCTGCTCGGCAACGCCGTGAAATTTACTCCGGAATACGGTGACATTGGTTTTGACGCTAAACTGGTGAGCGAAAAAAACGGTATTTGTCTAATCAAAATCTCTATTACCGACTCAGGCATTGGTATAAGCGCCGAGCAGCAGATGCACTTGTTTCAGGCATTTCATCAGGCTGAATCTCAAACAACGCGTAAATTTGGAGGCACAGGTCTTGGTCTTTCTATTTCCCAAAATATAGTGAGTATGATGGGCAGCGAAATTTTGGTTGACTCCGAGCTTGGCAAAGGTTCTACTTTTACTTTTACGATTCAAGCGAAACGTGCTGCCGGAAAAAGGCAAACGGAAAAAGCTCAAGATGATACAAACATTTCCTTTGAAGGCTATCGAATACTGCTTGCCGAAGACATGGAAATAAACCGTGAGATTGCATTGGCGCTGTTCGAACCGATGAAACTAACTGTGGACTGTGCGGAGAATGGAGCGGAAGCGGTATATATGTTTACAAAAAACCACGCCATTTACGATATGATTATAATCGATGTGCAGATGCCGGAAATGGACGGTTACGAAGCGACTCGGCGCATCCGATCGTCAGGGATTCCCAAAGGCCGAACCATCCCAATCATCGCTATGACAGCGAATGTATTTAAGGAAGATATTGAAAAATGTCTTTCTGTAGGAATGAATGATCATCTGGGAAAACCGATTGACCCGGATGATTTAATTGATAAACTCACGCTCTTTTTACCGCCAAAGCATTAGAGGCTCAGGTTTCACTCTCTACGTTTTCCGCCGTGCCTTCTCAATATTCAACTTTCCACAAAAATAATCCTTGCGGCGGCAAAGTAGTTCCCGCAAGAGAGCGTTCACCTGAGGCAATTATTTTGGCAAGTTCCTGCGGGGGAGTTTTCCTTTTCTCATAATGCAAAAAAGTTCCCGCTATAGACCTGACCATGCTTCGCAGAAAAGCATTTGCCCTAATCTCAAAAATAAGACGATCCTGCTCAACAAAAAATAAAGAACTGTAGATGTATCGATTCTTTGATTTGCTGGCGTCGCGCGCTCCGGCAAAAATCGAGCAGTCCGTTTCTCCCAAAATGAGTCTGCCGTATGTGTTTAAAAGTTCGATGTTTGGAAAATGATGCAAAAATATGTTGTAACGATTTTCGTGCGGCAAAGGCGGACAAAAGCCAAATCCGGCCTTTGTTCTGCAAATAAATTGATAACGATAAAGGCGTGACTTTGCACTGAAACGCGCATGAAAATTGCTGTCGGTTTCACAAGATTCCAGTATACGCACATCGTGCGGAAGGAGCGAGTTCAAAGCGTGAGAAAAACGTTCTGCCGGAATGCCGCTCATGTCTGTATAAAAATTAGCGGTTTGCCCAACTGCGTGAACGCCTGTGTCAGTCCTGCCCGATCCTGTAAGGTTTAGTTTTTTGCCGTGCAGTTTTTTCAGAGCTTTTTCAATCACTTCCTGAACAGTACGCTGTTTTTCCTGCCTTTGCCATCCGCAAAAATCAGTCCCATCATAAGCGATTAATAACTTTATATTTCTATCCAAATTACAAAGTCCTTACTATAAATTGTAAACAGGTGATTGTTCATTGCTGCTCAGAGATTTCTTTGTTAAGCGTGTCGTATAACGCTCTTGCGTGTTCTAAAAACGCTCCGGGTTTATCCTTTGATGATTTTCCCATGCCGAAAAGTTTTGCGATTGTACGGCGGGCGTGCTCAAGCGAAGTTTTGCGTTCAGCGGTGTCGTGAGCCGGACCAAAATTGTAGCGAAGATACGCGCAAAGGTAGAGCATACCTTCGTAAGAATAATTTTTGTCTGTATCCGGTCCGAAACTTCTCACTCCTGACAATGTTTCTTTTCCGCTTTGCTCGCGGCTGAGAGCTTCGTTGTAAAGATACTGGGCTTTTTTGCGAAAAAGTAAACCAAGCCAATCATAATGCTGCTGAGGATATTTTTTGTGAAGTTCATCGATAAGCCAAGCACATCTTAACGCCGCCAATCCTTGTTTAATTGTGGGAGAAGTTTGTTTGTCATAATAGTCATAACAAAGCAATGTTAAATATTGAGATGCCGCTCCATCCATCAATGTGCGGTTTTCGATAAAATCAACCTCGGGGAAAATCAAAGATGTTTGTTTCTTGCGAAATTCGTAATCGTTTTTTACTTGAAATTTTTTCTCTTCCGGCAACAATGGGAAGTCGCTTTCTGTTGACGTAAACCAGCATTTCGGGCATACGATGGATTGGTATACAAGCGGAAAGATTTCGCCGTACTTTGCCGACGGCAGATAAAGCCTGTGAAGTTCTTTTGTAAGTTCTCCGGCGTTTAACCTGCCGCCGCCTGAAAGCAGCTCTTCCTTGTGAAAGATTTTTTCGCAGGCAGGACATTCGTATTCTTTTTTTGATTGAAAAGTAATTTTAAGTTCTTGGTCTGCTGACATTCATACTCCATAAAAATTTTTAATCGGACTTCATCGGCAATTTTAAATTGTCAGTGAAGGCGTTTCCAAAACGATCATCGCAATCGAATTTTCTTTTTCGTGCGACAGAGAAATGTGCACCCTTTTTGCTCCTGAGGTTTCAAACGCTTTTAACGCTGTATTAACTAATTTGATTTCAGGTTTTCCGTTATCGGCGTTTATTACTATAATATCCTTTAAAACAATTTTCGCTAACCCTGTCCCTAATGCTTTCCCAAACGCTTCTTTTGCGGCGAATCGTGCCGCTAGTGTTTGCGCCATATTGTTTTTTCTGCAAGATGCTGTTTGAAGTTCAGTAGGGTGAAAGTATCTTTCAAGCAGTTTTTGGTTATTCAACCAGCGTTCCATTCGATTTATCTGGACTATATCGACCCCGATGCCTATTATCATTTTAACTATAATAGTAAGAATTTGATAAAAAATCAATGTACGCAATGGGATTTGTGTTATTACAATTACGGCAGGCGGACTGCGAAAATCCCTGTCGGCTCGGGAACGGCTGTGACTTTCATCGACGCACGCTCTGGCGTGACAAGCTAGGACTACACAGCCGTATTTCGCCGGCAGTGCTTTTCGCAGCCCGCCTGCCAGAGTTATATGCCACCCCTTTACGTGCAAGTTTGTGGCGGGGGGAACCAATTATGTTTGCTTTACGGATAACTCTCCACCGTTACTACCAAGCCCAGCCAAACCCTAAACCGGGTATGAATGCGGCAATAACAGGTGTTATATGATACCCGCTTCCACTACTCCTACTCCTTCTTGCTCCAAACGCCATAGGAACGCTGATAAATGGGTTTGCAAAGAATGATCTGTCGTGTCCGCCCAGTCTAAAACCCATAGCCGGGTTGAGCATAAATCCGGAAGCTGCTATTGGGCTTCGATCTGATCGCCAACGCCTGATTTCACCTATTCCCATGCCAAGTTCAAAATAAAATGGTGAAGCGCC
>WQWD01000180.1 GCA_009785545.1 Treponema sp.
ACATTGCCTGTTTACAAAAAGATCAGCGACTTTTGCATACGCAAAGAAGCATTTGAAAAAAACGCCCAACAGAAGATTAAACGGTTCTTGTATAAGAGTTACGAAAATCCGTAATTTTAGGTGATCCCAATATTCCCGATCGGTAATATTTAGGGGAAAAATCTCTAAAATGCTCAAAATATTCCCGATCGGGAATATTTCCTTGATTTTCATCTTATTTTACATTATTGTTATCAATAGGTGATGGAGTAAGAAATGAAACCGATTGACGCTAAAGCATTTGGCGAGGCTATTCGAAAACACCGCAAGACGCAAGGAGCTACTCAAATGCAGTTGGCGGCAATAGCGAATACTGGAGTGCGTTTTATAAGCGAGCTTGAAAATGGAAAATCTTCTGTGCAGCTCGACAAAGCTTTGCGTGTGGCGGAAATCCTTGGCATGAAAATAGAAATCTCGGACGCAGGAAACGGTAAATGAAGCGGGAATTAAACGTATATCTTTGTGGAAATTTGGCAGGGACTTTATATGAGGATGAATTACTGCAGCTTTCATTTAAGTATCACCATGATGATGCGATTCCTATTTTGTCTGTTAATTTGCCTGTTAAAGCTGATGAATACTCCCACGCTTACGCTTATCCGTTTTTTGAAAACCTCAGCCCGGAAGGAGAAGCTTTTGACATACTTGTAAAAGACCATGTTTCTGGCAACAAAATTTTTTCCATCCTTGACAGATTTGGAGGCGATTGCGCGGGGGCGGTAGCTTTTTATGAAACGATGCCAAAAGATATTGATAAAACGTTACACGAAATATCATCTGCCAAACTTGTGCAAATAATAGACAAACTGCCGGAAGATCCTTTGCTTAGCGGTCTTGAGAACCCGCCCCGCCTTTCCCTTGCCGGGGCGCAGTCCAAATTTGCCGTACACAAAATCGAAGACAAGTATTATCGATCTGATGATGAACATCCCACAACACATATCATAAAAATTACCAATAAACGATTTCCCAATTTGCTGACCAATGAATTTTTTTGCATGAGGTTAGCTCAAATTATGAATTTTGATATTCCTGATGTAGAATTAAAAGTGACCAAAGATAACGCCAAAAACACAAGAGCGTATCTTGAAATTCAAAGATTCGACCGATACATAGAAAATGGAATTGTCCGCCGCATACATCAGGAAGATTTTTGTCAGGCTCTTGGGATTGTATCGGACAAGAAATATCAGGTTGGCGGCGGAGCGAGTTTAAAAGATTGCTGCATGGTTATCAATAAATTTTCCACAAACCAACTGACAGACATCACCCGGTTTATGGAATGGATTATTTTTAATTATCTTATCGGCAACACCGACGCCCATGCAAAAAACCTGTCTTTGTTGCATACCAGTGCCGGAATTAAACTTGCTCCTTTTTATGATTTGCTTTCTACCGAAATTTATCCAGAAAAAATAATCGACTACAATATGGCAATGCTTATAAACGGCAAGGGAAAATACGATTCGCTTAAACCAAAAGACTTTACCGCATTGTTTGAACAATTGAGGTTGAATCCGACAAATATGATGAAAATCTTAAAAAGCAGATTTGTTAACATTATCCCTCTTGCCGAAAACCTGCGTGATAATATATCGGATAACGCCGTTTGCGATAATATAATTGCGATTATGAAAAGACGGTGGGATTTGCTTTTTGGTTAGGTGTTTTTGCTTTTTCTCAAGATAAAATTCAGTAAAAAAGTGTAAAAGCTTGATAAATTAGAATTATTAAGATATGTTATATAGTATAAACAACAGTTTTCGAGGTATTTTTTGCGTTTTCCTTTAATTTATAGGATTTTTGCCCCTATTATTCTTATCATTTTTACAATTACCAGTTGTAATTTGTTTGTTATGCCTGTTCCCAGTGTTATTACAGTGCCGGTTGGCAGAGGTGATATAAGATTTGTATATCTTGATGAGAATTACCAGCCCACTACCAACGACATTGGCAAAATGGCAATGTTTATTGATAATAACAAGCTGGCCGAAGGCGTTGTGGTTATAGCGGAACTTCCCGGTAATTATATCGATAATGAAATGGTTGTGCGGGTTATAAACAGGCAGAACAACAGTGTAGTTTCGTTTTTTTATTTTGCGGATCAATTGTTTCCGCATAGAATGGTTTTAACGATAGATGGTGAAGAGGCAATAGGCAATTTTTCCGTATATAATCCATTAACGGAAACATACTCGATAACGTTCAGTAATGAGGAAGGAGAAACAGAGGTTTTTGATAACCTTGTATTAAATAAAAATGTTTTTTCTTTGCATGAAAATAATGATGAATTATCAGAAACTCAAAATGTCCGCTTGCGTAATATTGTAACCACCCTTGCTCTTTGGAACAGCCTTGCGTTTCAGGTAGACGATGATTTTGAAGTAGACCCCAGAAATTTACGCAGAAACCTAAGAAGGCTTGTTGTTGGAACTTTAACTGTTGTTGCCGTTGTTGCTGTCGCTGCTGCCGTTATAATTTCTGCGCCTGTTTCGGTGGCTGTTGCCGGTTTGACACTTACCATTTCCCTTGCTACACAAACATCGGCAATACTTGCTGCTGTTGCCGTAGTTGCAACCGCCGGCGCAATATTTGCTAATTTTGCAATACCTGATAGTGAAGGTAGTCATGGAGCCCCGCCTCCAGCTCCTGATAGGCGGCCAAGAATTGAAATAACATTAGATGGAGAAAGAATAGGAAACAATAGTGCATTGCATTATATTGATCGTGGAGAGTCGCTGACCTTTAACATAAGTATTATTGATAGAGGTGAATTTGAATATGAGCAAATTATAGATATAGATAATTTATTTTTAGCATTCTGCCCACGCCTTAATCAATATATTGTCAACAGTTTTCCTAATGCCTCTTTTTTTGATTTTAATATAGAAGGTGATATCCATGATGTTGTGCAATTTACTATTACCAGAAATGCCCTTCCAGGATATATGGGAGACGGCAGAGTGCAATATGTAATTTGGTTTCGTCAGAATGTAATAATTAACGATGTGTCTACCGGAATATATTTTATACCGATTATTCCTTATGAGAGACCAGCCCCTCCCCCTCCTCAGTGGTTAAGACATATATTTGTTTTAAACTTTACAGTTATAGACCCACAAGGATGAAAAAGGATTATAATATATGAAAAAAGCGTTAATATTTTTAGTTTTGGTTATTTCTGTAAATTATGCAATATATCCAATTACATCTGAAGCATGGCTTCATTTTGGTCCTGAGTTCGGGAATTTCTTTGAAAGATCTTCGAATCAGGAGATTAATCCGAATTCTTACACTGGTTTGCTGGGATTAAATTTTGGCGGGTATCGTTTTTTTAATGAAAATAATTTTGGAATTCATATACATGGTTTTTTTGCGGTTCCTATAATTAGTTCCATACATAACAATTTTGATAATCATGATTTTCGTTTTCATGTTGGGCTGACTTATGGCTTGGGCTTTAGGCATAAGTTAACGGAAATATTAACATTCAGAAGTGCTATAGGATTAAATTCCTCATTTTCAATCATGGATTACCGTGATTATTTATTACTTCATGGAAATGTATTGTATGAAACAATGCGATTTGATTTGGGAGTTGGCGGCGATCTTGGTCTGAAATTCGATCTAACCGACCGTTTTTTTCTAAGCATAGGCAGTGTATTAACATTTGATTTTTTACGCCTTCTTGTCATGGATGTGTTATATACAGATGTATCATTTGAAGAAAGAACCGTCGGGCGGATTGAAGGTTTTAGAAAATTTGGAGTTCGTCCGTATATTACTGTCGGTTTTAATATATTCCGCGAGTATGATAGCCGAGGCAGGCGTATAAGAACCCCAGTTGCTAATGATGATTAATGCTTGTCCACCCGGCTCCAAGTCCCCGATTTAGCCGAGGCAAAAAGAGCGTCTAAAACAGCCATGTTTTTAATTGCGTCGGCTATGGGTGTAGGAGCTTCGGGGTGTTTTTCTGCGACAGCCAACGCAAAGGCGTCAAATTGCAATAGGTATTGATCGGCGGGTTTTGTTTCAATGGTTCTGGCTCCAATGCCTGTTTTTATGTGAATTCGTCCCGGTATGTCGCCGGGCATATTAAACGGCACTTCCACTTTTAGAGTTCCCGCTGTTCCAACGGCACGAACACACTGAAAAGGAAAGAGCTGGGTGCTGACCGAGAAAGATGATATACGGCCGTCTCCAAAGTCCAAAAGTGCGGAAGCAAAACAATCAGTTTTAAATTTGGGGTCACGTACAAGAGTTGCAATTACTTGCTGCGGTTCGGCTTGCATCAAAAGCCGAGCGGTAGATACAGCGTAACAGCCAATATCCAGAATACCCCCGCCGCCGTATTCCAAAACATTACGAATGTTATTTTCATCTAAATTGTTATATGAAAAATGGCAATCGGTAGACATTACCGATCCCAATTCGCCGGATCGGACAATTTCATCCGCTCTGTTCCATTGGGGATGAAACCGATACATAAAGGCTTCCATTAAGAGTACTCCCTTTTTACGGCAGTATTCATCGGCTTCTATCGCTTCTTTTACATTCATGGTTAACGGTTTTTCGCATATAATGGATTTGCCGGCATCTGCGGATTTTTTGATATATTCAAGATGAAGATTATTGGGCAAAGGGCAATAGACAAAATCAATGTTAGGATCGGCCAATAATTCTTCGTAGGAACCATAACTTTTTTGGAATCCCCATTTTTGCGCATACGTTTTGGCTTTTTCTATGTTTCTGGAAGCTATGCCGTAAGGTTCTATCAACTGTGAGGAAATAAGCGGGATTGCAACACGCAATGAATAATGTTTTGAGCAGCCTAAAACTCCCATTCGTAGTTTTTTCATACTTATACTGTCTCCTTTTTGATTATTGTATATTTTTTTACCCTCGCTTTCAAAGCCAACATATCCTGTTTCAAGTTTACAAACTCAAAAGGCAGAGCCATCAAAAATCCGACTGTGCAAAACAAAATAAAAGAAGGAATGATCAGCCAAATGATTGGCCAGTAAAAAACAGCGCCTGCATTTGGCCCAATAGGTATTGTCATAAATATATTTGGAGTCAGTGCTGTAAAAAATCTTCCCAATACTTCAACTTCTGCCAGCGGTCCAAAGATCAATGCGCTGTTACGGATTTCATTGCTGAATAAATGGCTTATATGCACAAATCCTGTACCTATCAAAATAATTTCGTTTACTAAAATTATGCACATAACAAGATACAAGATAAAAGGAGCTTTAGGGATCCTTTTGTAATCGAGTCAATGCAGTTTTAATATCACCATAAGTAAAGGAACAACCCATATCATGATATGAGCAAAATAAAATCGCATGGTTTCAAATTCAAAGGGAGGGCGGTCTATTACGTCAATTGGAATAAATGTTGCAGCAAGTCCGCTCATCATGCCCATGTAAAACATATAGTCCTTTAAAATTTTC
>WQWD01000181.1 GCA_009785545.1 Treponema sp.
TTTATTGATAATGCCGATACTCTAAAACTTGTTGCAATATGCGACATTGTTAAAGATCGCGCGGAAGAAAAAAAACAAATGTATAAAAAACATTTTCCCGATGCGGAAATAAGTGTTTATACTGATTATCAAAAATTGCTTGCGGAACAAAAACCTGATATCGTTACTATTGCAACGGAATCAGGGAAACATAAAACAATAACACTGGACTGCTTCGAATCCGGCTCCCATGTCATTTGCGAAAAACCGATGGCTTTATCAACCCAAGACGCAGACGTTATGCTTGCCTCCGCCAAAAAAAACAATCGAAAACTTGCTGTCTGTTTTCAGAACAGATATAACCCGCCGATAATGCGTCTGCGCAGCGCTATCGAAGCCGGACGTTTTGGCAGAATATTACACGGGATGATTCAGGTTCGCTGGAATCGTAATGAATCATATTACGCAGAAGCTCCATGGAGGGGAACATGGGAACAAGACGGCGGAACATTAATGAACCAATGCACCCATGGCATTGATCTTTTGCAATGGATGATGGGCGAAGATGCCGTTCGTGTGCAAGCGCAAACACGCCGTTTTATGCGCCCAATCGAGGCGGAAGATTTTGGAGCGGCTATAGTGGAATTTTCAAGCGGAGCTGTAGGAATAATAGAAGGAAGCGCCAATGTTTTCCCGACAAATCTAAACGAAACTCTTTCAATTTTTGGAGAAAAAGGTTCGGCAGTAGTTGGCGGGCTTGCGGTAAATAGAATTGATACATGGCGTATTGCCGATTCAATATCGCCGGAAGATTCTGAAGAAGAAATATTAAAACTTAACCAAAAAGATCCGCCTACGGTATACGGCTTTGGCCATACGCCATTTTTTAAGGACTTTGTTGAAGCGGTTCAACAAAACCATGAGCCGGTAGTCTCGGGTGAACGCGGGAAAAAAGCAATGGAAATAATCCTTGCCATTTATAAATCCCAAAAAACGGGAGAGCCTGTCGATTTACCCTGTAATTTTTCTACCCTTGATATGAAAGGATGTTTTGACAAATGAAAGTGCCATTTTACGATGCTACACGCGAATACAAGCTCTACAAAGCGCAATTCGATAAAGCCATTTCTGATGTAGTTTCGTCCGGCGCTTTTATTTTGGGAAAAGAAGTGCAGGATTTTGAAGAATCTATTTGCAAATATACCGGCGCAAAATATGCGGTCAGCGTCGCTAACGGCAGCGACGCACTTTTAATCGCCAGTGATATATTAGGATATAAAAACGGAGCCGAAGTTATAACCCCTGTTTTTACATTTTTTGCTTCTGCGTCATGTATAGCCCGCTTAAACGGAAAGCCAATTTTCTGCGATGTAGACGAAGATACTTTTAACATGAACATGAAAGATGCCGAAAACCGTATCACGAATAAAACTGCGGGAATATTACCCGTACATTTATTTTTGCAAACTGCTGATATGAAAGCCTGCATGGAACTTGCACAAAAACACCGTCTGACAATACTTGAAGATGCCGCAGAGGCGTTTGGAATGCGGACTAACTACAAAGGAAATGATTTACACGCAGGGCTTATCGGAGACTTTGGCATATTTTCTTTTTTCCCGACCAAGACATTGGGGGCTTACGGCGATGCCGGCATGATAATTACCAACAACGAAGAACTGTACAACAAAGCATTGAGCTATCGCACCCATGGTTCAACAAAGAGATACTATCACGATTATGTCGGCTGCAACTCTCGTTTGGATACTTTACAAGCTGCGGTATTAAACGTAAAACTATCTCATATTGATAACGCGATTCAAAATCGAGCAAAAATTGCCGCGCAATACAGAGAATTGCTGAAAAATGTTTCCGAAATTAAGCTGCCGGTTGTAATAGACAACAACAAAGAAGTAAATTATGTATTCTGCATTAAAGCCGAAAACAGAGACTCACTTGAAAATTATTTAAAATCAAAAGAAATAGGCACATCGATTTACTACCCTGTTCCGCTTCACTTGCAAAAATGTTTTGAGTATCTTGGATATAAAAAAGGCGATTTCCCTGTTTCCGAAAAATTATCAAAAACTGTACTTGCTCTTCCCATGTTCCCGGAACTTACAGAAGATGAAGTTTCTTTCGTATGCGAAACTATTAAGGAATTTTACCGCAAATGAGCGAGAAAACTCCATATTTTGTTCATAAGTCCAGTTATGTAGACGAAGGCGCTGAAATCGGCGAAGGGACAAAGATATGGCATTTTTGCCATATTCAGTCTAACGCAAAAATCGGTGAAAATTGTTCTTTGGGACAAAATGTAAATGTCGGCTCAAGAGCTGTCATCGGCAATGGGGTAAAAATACAAAACAATGTTTCTGTTTACGATGATGTGATAATTGAAGACGATGTATTTTGCGGCCCTTCCTGTGTATTTACCAACGTGATAAATCCACGTTCTTTTGTCGAACGCAAACACGAGTACAAAAAAACGCTCGTAAAAAAAGGCGCTTCCATTGGCGCAAATGCTACGATAATTTGCGGAGTTACAATCGGAGAGTATGCGTTTATTGGGGCCGGGAGTGTTGTAACAAAAGACATCCCGCCCTACTCTCTTGCTTTCGGCAATCCCGCGAAAATACATGGACGTGTAGATGAAGCGGGATGTAAACAATAATGAGCAGAAGAAATATTATATCTAATGAGTAAGATTCTTTTTAAAGATATATTAACCTCAAAAAATATAAAAACATATCATGGCAGTGATGTAATTGTAGAAAATCCAAAGATAATACAACCGATTAGAGCTCTGGATTTTGGGCAGGGTTTTTACACAACAACAAATATTAATCAAGCGAAAAGTTTTGCAGAAAAAGTTAGCGGCAGGAACGGCAGTAAAAAAAATCATATAAGTATTTATTCGATAAACACAGATATTCTTAAAAAGTTAAACTATCTTTATTTTGATAAACCTGACAAAAAATGGCTGGATTTTGTTTCCGCAAACAGAAATGAAATTTACAATAAAAAAACATACGATGTTATTTATGGCCCTGTTGCCAATGATACTATTTTTAGAACATTTATTGCATATCAAAACGGCATATTAAATGAAAAAGAAACGTTAAAACGCTTAAAGATACGCAATTTGTATAATCAACTCGTTTTTACGACAGAAGAAGCATTAAAGTGTTTATCTTTTTGCGGAGAATTATAGAAAGATGATAACAATAGAATTCAAGGCTACATTGCAAATGCTTGTCCCTATGATTGTTCAAGTTATTATCAAAAAAAAATCTATTTCGGCTGTCTCGGCAATTAAAATGTTTTATCTTTCCAAATTATACAGTAAACTGGAGATTGAAAAAACAAAATTATGGCATTTAAGCCCGCACGCTCTGTATGAACTATTGGAGATAGAATTACAGACAGGAAATTTAGTTTTTCCAACAGAAGCGTAATGAAAACAGATATAGTAAACGATTTTTTAATTTATGTTATTGAAGAATACAAATTTTTGGAGAATAAAACTGCCGCAGAAGTTATGGATTTATTTTCCAAACATAATGTATTTGAATATATAACTAAACATTATGACGCTTTGCATATAATGGGCGGCAGAGCGATTGCAGATGATATTAATTTAATTATTACAGGACATAATAACAAGACAAAGAAAATAAAAACGGATGGTAATTATGAAAAAAATTAGAGTCGGACTCCTTGTTGGAGAATTTTACTCAAATTCGCTGCCCTTTAATAATGGAAAAGGCGGCTATGGAATGTTAGCAAGGAATTATATTACAGAATATATTCCTAATGACAATATTGAAATTGATACAATTATTGGTTTCAATAAAAATAATAAAGAATTAATTCATTACTGCGATGGGAAAAAAATTATATACCTGCCAAAAGGCCGCCGTTCTTTTATTCAACGATTTATCTATAAACTATTTAAATTTGATGTCAATATATACAAGATTGTAAAAAATTATGACATCTTTATTTCCGTTGAATTTTCGCAAATAGCTTTTAAAGTATTACAAGTTTTACAAAACATAAAAAAATCAAAACTCATTTTATATATACAGGATCCAAGAACAGAGGAAGACTGGAAAGAATTGGATACTATGCAAAAATACCCGCAAGCAGGATATAGACCTAATAAAAATTATCAAATTTTATTAAATAAATTATTCCATCAAAAGAGACTTTTTGCTATTAGTCAAGGCAATTGTTTAATAAAAAAAGCAAAAGAATTATATAAATTGCCCGAACATCTAAATGTGGATTTTGTTCCGAATCCAATTGAGATTCCTAATATTCCTTTAACTGAATTAGAGAGTAAACAAAACAATATTGTTGCATTAGGACGATTAGATTCAGTAAAACGCCCTTGGATTATTGGTGAAATTGCAAAAAAATTGCCAACCTACAATTTTTATTTTTTAGGTCAATATCATGAAGATGACATGAAAAAAATAATGGAACCATATACTTTATTAAATAATTGTCATTTTTTAGGTCATGTTGAAGGCTTTGAAAAAAATAGGATTTTAAGAGATTCAAAAATTTTAATTAATACTTCTATCCATGAAGCAATCCCTATATCTTTTTTGGAAGCACTTGCTTACGGTTTATTACTGGTAAGTAATAGAAACCCGGATGATATAACTTCTAAATTTGGTGCACATATACCGCAAATAAATGACGATGGACTAGACTCAATTGAGTCATTTGCAAAGGAAATAAAATTTATCATGGAAAATGATGAATATAGAATATCAATTGCAAAAAAAGGTATCGATTATATAAATGGAAATCATTCGATTGATAATTTTGTACAAAAAATGCGGCAACAAATATTTCAAACAGCAAAGGCATAAAAACTAATGAAATCTCTGCTCCTTATAACACACGAATATCCAATAAAACGGGGTGATGCAAGCTTCATTGAAAGTGAAATACCTTATTTGGCAAAACTATTCAATAAAGTATATGTAATAACTTTAGCAAAAAATATTCCATATCAGAATGACGAACTTTCAAACACTCCAAAAAATGTCATTGTTATTTTTCCAAAACATAATTTGAAACATAATAATCATAGAAAATTTGATAAAGTTGCTTCGTATTTTTCATTGTTATTTACCCCTGTTTTCATACTTGAAGTACTATCTATAATTACTGTTTGGGGAATATCAATAAAACACTTACGCCAAGCTGTAAAATTTTATAAACGTGCAGTTTCTTGTCAAGCATCCATAAAACAAATACTGGAGCATGATAAAAACATTGGATTAATATACACATATTGGTATACAAGTGAGACATTAAGTGCTCTACTGCTAAAAAAAAATTACAACAATATTCCATGCGTTACAAGAACACACGGGTATGATTTATACAAGTTTAGAAATAAATTAGGCTATCAGCCATATAAAACATGGATGGATAAAA
>WQWD01000182.1 GCA_009785545.1 Treponema sp.
AATGAGGTTATGGAAATTGGATAATTTTCTAAAAGAAAAGATTGAACATGAAATTTTTCGCATAAATAAACTTTTCGACAGTGCAAAACCATTATTGGATTTATGTAAGATTAAAAAACTTGATTTTGTGGAAGCGTCTGCCGCAGGATCATTCTTGCAGTCGTTTTATAATGGAGTAGAAAGTATAATTCTTTTAATTTTTAAAAACATCGAAGTTTCCATTCCAGGAATTAATTATATAGAGTTTGCAAATCATTATGGGTCAGTGGCGATCAATTAAAGCAAAATGATTTATAATGAATAGGGCGTACAGCGCTTTCTTTCTTGAAATTTTTCCCAAATTTGTGTATATTCTAATTACAGGAGTGCAAAATGGTTGCAGTTAAAGGCAGACATGATAGCATGGAAATGGATAAAAAAACTGCCAAAAGAGGCAAGCTGGTCTTGTTTTTTGCTAATTTTGGCAAGTTGGTACTTGATGTCACAAAATTGAGTTTTGCAAGCCTTGTACTCGGAACTATTATTAGAGGGGATATTCCACCGTCAACATTGTTGACCGCAGGAATAATCGTTACTGGAATTGGGGCGGTTTTAGGAATCACTTTAATAACAATACTTGAGGAGAAATAATATGGAACAAGCTTTAATCGTTATTGTAGGATTTTTAGGTCCATCGATAGTTGTGTGTATTATTGGCATAATTTATGGGATTTACATAAATAAAAAAGAACGACAACAAGAACAATAAAACCGTGTGGATTAAATTTTTGAGACAAATTTAATTGAGCACCAAAGCAACAGCAATCAGATTTTCTAAACCAGAGATTGTCGATAATACCCAATATCTCATCAGGCGTAGGATAACGCATTAAAGAAAGGTACTCTGCCGACCACTATCGCCCAAAAGGCGCTAATCTTTCCCAGCGGGAGGGCTCTTCTACATCTCTGTCTATACGGACAAAGATAGCCGGAGTGTAATCAGTTACAGGGCGCATAAGATTGTTGGCGTTCAGGAAGCCAAGATTGATACCGGGTGCGCCGGGAATGTCGGCAAGGCGCATTCGGGTCATTGTTTCGGGGTTTCTGGTAACAGCGTCCCAAGCACTGGCGGATTCTGCGTACAGGGACATTGCTCTTGAACGGAATTGCGTATTTCCAGTGCGATGGGCAAGGGCTTCGTAGACTGCACCCGCATTGTTACGTGCCATCATCAGGCGTTCGCCTATATCAATAAAATGAGGATCGTTGTTGGGCAGCAGAACCGTCAAGCGGGCTCGCTGACCTTCGAGAATATCGAGCAGACGATTAAAGTAACCTTGCGCCGCAAAATAATCGCTGCGTTGAAAAGTTGCGTTGCCAAGCGCAAAAAGAATCCTGCGATTAAACGGCATTTCGGCGGAAGCTCTAAAAAAATGTTGAAGCGCATTTTCCCAATCTTCAAGCTGATAATAAGCTGCGCCCATACGGTATAGTACTTCGGGCGGTGCATGACCGAATATTTCGGCAAGACGATAATAACGCAGGGCATTTTCGGCGGCTTGTCTGTCGCCTGTTTTTGTGTAAAATTCCAAATCGCCTCTCAGAGCATAAAGCCTGCCCAATTGAGGACTTGCACGTAACAGATTTCTTCTGCGGAATTCGTCAAATAATTCGATAGCTCTGACAAGCTCTGCTTCGGCAGGGAAAAACTCTCCGCCGTTAATAAGTAGTTGCGCATAACGATAGTGAGCGTCGACACGGTAAACCCGCCGTCTGACTGATTCTGTTCTTGCCAAATCAAATGCACGAATGGCATTTTCCAGCGTTAAACGCTCTTCATGAACGTTGCCAAGAGCGTGATGGTGACGGGCAAGATGGTAATGAGGTTCGGGCAGGAACGGATCTTCCATTACTGCTTGCAGCAGCATATCCCGTACACTTTCGATATATTCGACAAATGGGTTTGGTACGCCGCGCGGAGTTTCAAGCCGTTTGTCCAAAAGATAACCGCCAAGCTCCGCCAAAGTTTCTGTGGACATCCTGCGCCGCCTTGGGTCGCTTTCAAACCAGTTCCGCAAATGAATAACTTCGCCCAAGTTGTCGGTGCGAATAAAAAATCTTAACATCCGCTCGACGATTTCGGGCTGCCATCCGTTCAGTTCAAGGAGACGGGCAAAAGAAAAACGGGCGTCCTCGTAGCGGTCAAAGAAACGTTCAGGATCGGAGTCTGCCCACGCAAGAAAATTGTCTCCGGCAGCGAGCAAGCCGTCAAAATCGTTGGGGAAAAAATCAAGGAGTTCCCTTTGCAATAGCGTGTTTGCCCTTTCGTAGTTAAACATATAATTTGATAACAAGTCGGCAAAATCCAAAATGCCTCTCCTGTCACGCGGAAAATGCCGCAGAAGTTCCTGATATTTTCCTTCGGCAAGCATAAAGCGGCGGCGATCTCTGAACGCTTCGGCATAGGCATAAAACCAATTTCTGTTACGGTGCAGCGCAAAAGCCTGTTGAAACAGAGCATTTGCACGCTGGTATTCTCCCGCCGCAATTCGTTCATACCCACGCCGATAAATTGATTCAGCTCTAAGGGGAGTATAAATAAATCTGTAGCTAAGGTACGCAACAGAAGTTACCAATAACGCAATTACCGCAATTAACCTGAAAGTCGGCAGGAAATTGTTTTTAAAAATATAGGAAAAACTTGCCTGTTCTTCCTCAAATGCCGCACCCGTGTTTTTTTCAAAACTTTTGGGTATAACAACTTTATTGCCGGTAATTGATTCAACATGATCTGCGGTTTCTTTCGCATTTGCATTATTTACAAGAAGCCGAATTAATTTTGATAATTGCTGCGGCAAAATTACCTGCTCGGCAATTATTTCTTCGCAGGCAATTCTTAAATTTAACGGGTATACAGACAATGTCAGCAATAATTTGTTTAAATCATCCTGACTTAACGCAATTTCTTCTACTTCGTTTACATCAGGAACTGTTTCTGTTTTTGTTTTTTGTTTTCTTCGCTTAAAAAACGATTCTTTTTTTTCTGGAACATTGATGTCTATTTTGGTTCTTGTTTTATCAAATATGTCTTCAAGTCCGGGAATGTGAAACTCGTCAGTCTCAAAAGCTTGTTCGTGAAATTCTGATTCGACCCCTTCTGGTGTTGTGTCAAATGAAAAATCGGAATTAAACTCATCAAATGGAGGGAAGCCCGCCGACTCTTCGTTTCCTGTTTCTTCGCTGACATTAAACTCAAAGTTTTCATCAACAGAAAAATCATCAGTATCAAAATTATCAAAAGATGAACCTTCGCCTTGTGTGTCTTGCTGGGACTCAAACGAGAAATCATCGCCAAATTGTTCTGATGGTTCGGTTTCAAAGTTATCTTGCGGTTCAAAAGAGAAATTTTCGTCTAACGTATCTTGCTGAGGCTCAAAAGAAAAATTTTCATCCTGCAAGCCTGATTGAGTTTCAAACGAAAAATCATCGCCAAATTGTTCTGATGGTTCGGTTTCAAAGTTATCTTGCGATTCAAAAGAGAAATTTTCATCTAACGTGTCTTGCTGAGGTTCAAAAGAAAAATCTTCATCCTGCGAGCCTGATTGAGGTTCAAACGAAAAATCATCGCCAAATTGTTCTGATGATTCGGTATCATCGTTTTCGGAAAAATTCATCCCTGAAAATAAATCATCTAATGATGCATCGTTTTCTTCGATATTGGCGTTTGGCTCAGGTCTTTCGTCATACAAAGATTCGCCGCCTAAGTCGAAACTGTTGTCACTTGTGAAATCATCAGCAATTGAAAAATCATCTGTTAAAGGTTCATTTAAAGGTTCATCGCTTGATGAAGATTCCATATCTTCAGAAAAACCTGACAACAAATCAGTCGGAAAAGAACCTTCGTTCGTATCATCCTGTGCATAGTTTGTAAATGGCTCTGATTGAGTTTCTGCAAAAGTTTCCGAAAGAGGAGTGTCGTCCCATTCCGGCGCATTTTCTTCAGACTGCCCTCCGTTTAGACTTAAAAGAAAATCGTCTAACCCTGATGATTCTGCTTGTTCATGTTCTGTCTGCAAATTGTTGAATATGTTATCAACATCATTTGAAGGAAGGTCATTTAAAAAATTATTGATGTCAAAGCCGTCGCCGTCAATATCTGCAGTATTTGTATTCTTAAAATTATCCACAGGTTCTTTTGACGCTGCCATCGAGCGTAAATAGTTAAATGGAGGCGCTTCTGTTGTCGGGAGTTCAAGATCGTCAAAAGGCAGCTTCTTCGAACTAACATCTTCCTTTTCATTGGCGATGTTGTGAAACGAGGATTTAAATTCGTTAAGCTCGTCTAATGATGGCATAAAACTCCGCTGTAATTTTTGCAGCCGTTTGACCGCACTTCATATTAAGATATAATTATATATCGACCGATAATTGTAAAGAATGTATGAAAACGATCAGTAAATTCGTTCTTTTTGTGATATTTGTCTCTTTGGCAGTTACGCCTGCATTTGCGTCTGAATGGGAAAATTTTGATGTAATTAACAGGCTTTTGTCTATCCAAACGCCCGGTGCGCCTGTAGTTTTTGATAATTTCGTGATTTTTACTGCCGATTCCGCCTTGCGGCGTGTTGGAGTGGCTTTTGCTCATGAGCATTTTGGCAGAACTCACTGGTTTAGGCCGCTTTTCATCCCCCAAGATATTCGCAATCCTGTTCTTTTGCCCGGCGAAAGAGAGCCAAGCCCGTACATGGACTCTGGAATTCAATTTTATGTGTTTCGTATCCCCGATCATATGCTGGAACTGGAATATAGATTGGTAATTAACGGTTTATGGACAACAGACCCCTCTAATCCGAGCACCCGCCGTGATCCTGCTTCAGGTTTAACAATGTCGATACTAAACATTCCGCCAAGAACGGTTTGGCCAAACCCGCTTCACGGACTCCCCGAAGGTTTGCGTTTTCAATTCAGAGCGCCGCCCGGCGAAATTGTTACCGTAGCTGGATGTTTTAACGGCTGGGATCCTTTTATGTTTGAACTGAGAGAAGGACCTGCAGGTCTATACAGCACTATTATTCAGCTTCCGCCCGGAACTTATCAATATGTATTCTTCCACCGTGGGCGGCGATTCACAGATCCCTACAACCCACGGCGAATATACGCTCTTGACGGAAGCGCAGCCAGCGTTATCATTGTTCCTTAGACAATCACTGGCAGTGGGAGAGGCGTGTCTGCTTGGGAAAACTCCGGGGGAGTTCGCCTCCGATCCACTTCGTGTCTCTATGGCGAGGAGTCCCGGAGATGTTTTCCCGATCAGCCACGCCTCTCCCCCTGCCGACGGTTGTATCCCTTGTGTGGGGGTGGCGTATTGTATGTGGGGTGACAGTTATGATGGAAGCTCATTTTGTGTACACTCCGTAGAAAGCTGTGCGAATTGCGCAATTATG
>WQWD01000183.1 GCA_009785545.1 Treponema sp.
AAAAAAAAGAAAATACTCCCTCGAAAAACCCCAAACGAGGAAAAATGGGGAGATTAAAAGGGCAAAAAAACCCCCCCCCCCCCCCCCATACAATATGTAATTGTTTCTTCGCAAATAATTTTAAATATTTTTACTCTTTTCTCGTTTTTGCAAAAATGCTCAACGGCACAAAACTATGTAAAACCACCCGCAAGGGTTGTAGAGGCGATGTCCGAAAAGTTAGAAACTTCTTCGGGCATCTTCCTTAATTTAAGAATTTTCGCAATATTTCGTAGAAATATGAGGAAATTCAAAGGCTGTTCGAAAAGTAACCAACTTTTCGAACAGCTCTATGTCGGCGGCGACATTAACGCCGCAATAATATTTTGAGGAGTTTTTATGAAAAAGAAGGTATCCGGGATAATAACAATTATTGTTATTAGTTTATTTTTCTCTATTGCAGGGTGCGAAATCCAAGACCCAACGCCTGACAGACCAATGTCTGTCGCAGCGCCATTACGGGCATTGCCTGTTCCCATCTCGAATAACCCTGCCGATGTTGTGGTATTGGGTTCTTACACAGACGGTGTGCATAACTTTTTTCTAATCGACGGCGGGTTTGTCCGCAATGTTTTTGTCGGCACAATGCAGGAAGTTCATTTTAACGGTGTAACGCCGATAACATCTTCCGCAACGACAATCACGGAAACAAGTGTATCAACATTTATCAAAGAAACAGCGTCAAGCAGTTTTCGTTTTCACGAATCACACGTTATTGACGCAAATGTTAATGCCGGTCCGGCGTTATTTCGTGTAAATGTAGATTGGAGAAGTGAATGGACAAGAACCACAACACAGGAAAGGTCGATAGTAACCTCTTTTGAAAGTGTCGAAAGATTCAGCCAACAGCAAACGACATCATTTACGGTTGGCTTAAACAATGAGCCTGCAGGCTGGTACAGATATTCCATATATGCGGTTGCAGATATTTTCTTTGTAATCAAAACCTGCCTCGACAATGAGCTGCTATTGGATTGGGAAGCCGCAGTCTGCTTACGCAGTGATTCCCTTATTCCGCATTTTGAATTTTCCGCCAACGGCATTTTTGATAATACACCTGTAAACCACTCATTGTTATCACTGCCTCCGTATTTTTGGCAAGATCTGCCTCAGCCGGAACATCACATTGCTGATAAATTTGCCGGGAGGCTGGCTGCGGGCTTTGGTCATAGTTTGTTTATTGATGCTGATGGCATTTTGTGGGCTTGGGGTGCTAATACCGAAGGTCAACTTGGTATTGGAAACACAACAAACCGCCACAGTCCGGTTCAAGTTAGAGCTGATATAAGATTTAAGTCTGTAGCTGCTGCTTCGGGACATAGCTTGGCTATAGATGAAAACGGTAATTTATGGGCTTGGGGAAATAACAGTAGAAGTCAACTTGGAGACGGAACAACCACACAAAGAAATGTTCCTGTAATAATAAGAGAGGGCGTAAAATTTAGTGAAATCAGTGCAGGTACATCTTATAGTTTAGCCATAGACGTTAATGGCAATTTATGGGTCTGGGGTTTAAACGTTCACGGTCAACTTGGCGATGGAACAACCATAGACAGGCATATTCCTGTGCAAATAAAAACAGGAACAAGGTTTAAAGCAATAGCTGCTTCTTCAGGTGTTTTCAGCCTACATAGTTTGGCGATAGATGTTCATGGTAATTTATGGGCATGGGGAAGTAATACCGAAGGTCAACTTGGTGATGGAACAACTACAAACAGGCATATTCCAGTTCAAATACAACAAGGAACAACATTTGTTACAATATTTGCAGGAAATAATCACAGCTTAGCAATGGACGATAAAGGTAATTTATGGGCATGGGGAAGTAATATTGGAGGTCAACTCGGTGATGGAACAACCACAAATAGACATATTTCTATGAAAATAAAAACTGTGGCGGTATTTATATCTGCAACTGCTGGGTGGCATAATAATTTAGCAATAGATGTTCATGGTAATTTATGGGCATGGGGAAGTAATGCCGAAGGTCAACTTGGTGATGGAACAATTACAGACAGGCATATTCCAGTACTTACAAATAGATCTGATATTAGATTTGCTACTATCAGTACATCTCGCCACAGTTTAGCAATAGATACTCAAGGACGCTTATGGTCATGGGGTATCAATAATTGGGGTCAACTTGGCAACAATTCAACTACAAATCGTAATTTCCCAGCGCTGGTAAATTTCAATTAACGTAACGGCTTAGGTAAACAAGGCGTCTGCGCTGTATGGCAAGGACGCCTTGTTTGTGCCCTCCCTTTTTAGTACTCCACAATAAGCATACCTTCTTTTTCTAATTCTAAAATTGAATGTAATTTATTTTCAACTATTGCGAAAGCTCCGCCAATTGCTTTTGATATTTCTTCTTCACAAATAGAATTAACAAAAAATATGTTTTTACATATTGATTTAATATGTTCAATATACAAATTTATTTCATTTTCCTCCCAATCTGTACGAAAATTTGGCCATAATAATGTATCTATATTTTTTGGAAATATTTTTATCAATTCATCTTCCCATAAATCACCGCAAATCCCAATTGACATCTTATGATTCATAAATTCAAATATTTCAAATTTTTCTCCTTCACAATAAGTTTTTATATCGCAATCTTTTATTCTCCAACCGTTACTTATTCTTCTGTAATTAGCTAAAATATTCCCATTTTTATTAATAATCATATAACTTGAATATAATTTTTTATCATCTCGTTCAATATAACCAAATCCTAATGCTATTTTGTTATTATTACAATGATCACGAAATACATCAATTTTTTTATCATATTTTTGTATCCCAACTAATAAATCATCTTCAGGTTTCCAATTTAAGCATTCAAAACCTTGTAAAAATGATTCTCCAAACATAATTAGATCAATATCATTTTCTTTGGCTATATCCATAAATTTGAGGATATTTTTTGTATTATTTACAATATCATTATTTATAAACTTTGCTGAAACAAGACCAATTTTGAGCATTGTAGTCCTTTAATTTTATTTATTGTACAAGGAATTGAATAATTCCTTGTACAATAAGTATTTACAATCGGAAATAGTCAATTAATAAAATTAATTGACTATATATGCACTCCATTCACAAAATTTCAACGAATAAAATTCGTAAATATTCTTGTTTCCTTTTCGGGTAATCCATACCGTTCTTTACCAAGTGCAATACTTTTAATTAAAAATGCCATGTTTCTGCCTAAAACTCTCATTGTCTGCATCCCTTCTTCGTCTTTTTTGACATCATCAGATGTATATCCATGTACCTCATTCCAGTATTGGCTTGATGCAATTGGCATACCTGAAATGGTGAAGTATTTATTTAACACATCAAATGTAGAAGAACAGCCGGTTCTTCTCGCTGACACAACTGCTGCTCCAATTTTCATTGTTTTATCACAGGGAACGCTAAAAAATAATCTATCAACAAATGATATTACACTGCCATTTGCAGACGAAAAATATACAGGTGAACCAATAATAATACCATCACATTCAATAAATTTTGGAGCAACTTCATTAACAAGATCAGTAAATGCACATATTTTGTTTTCCTTGCATTTACGACAATCAATACAGCCGCGAATATCCTTATTACCTACATGAACAATTTCTGTATTAATTTCGTTTTCATTAAGTGTTTTTGAAACTTCATTTAATGCGGTAAAAGTGCAGCCATTTGATTTTGGGCTTCCATTAATTAATAATACCTTCATAAACCATCTCCCATTTTATGTACAATTTTGATCAAATATACATCAAAATATATATTTTTGTAAAGTATATACGTAATTCATAAATTTGAATTAGCAAATTCCCACAGACCTGATTATTGGATTATAGTCCTTTAATTTTACTTAATTGTACAAGGAATTGAATAATTCCTTGTACAATAAGTATTTACAATCGGAAATAGTCAATTAATAAAGTTAATTGACTATATTTTGTGTTTCCTATGAATTTTGTCGATTAATTTTTAATTATTGATCCTTGATATATATGCGATCAATTGACAATATTATGTATGCTGTATTTTAATTAATTTATGCCGTTAAACGCAATGGAGTAAATATGGTGTAGTTTGCACTTTTATCTCCAGCGGTGAAAGTACGGAAGAGAGGAAGTGGAACATGAAAAGATTTCTTTTTTTAATGCAACTTGTCGTATTTGCAGCAGGCTTGTTAATAGGATGCACGACTTTTACGCAACCGAAACTTGGTGTTACGATAACGGCGGATCACAGATCCCCGACGGGTTATTTTGTTACTTTTGTGTATTTCAACCCTAACGCCACCCTTGTTGAACTTGGCGGAAACATGATGTTAATGGATTTCGACAATCTTGGAAGTTTTGATAAATTTCCGCCTCATGAATATAGGCCGGGGTTATTCCCGGCGGCGATGATCCGTAGACCACCGTTCTTCGGTGTAATGGATTCTCTTGGTAATGGTTACTGGACATTAACAGTACCCCTCACCGGCGGCGGCATAGCTTATTGGTTCCATGTATACGAAGAGCCCAATCCCCCGGCAAATCCAACAGCGGCACAGCGTGCCGAACTATCTCTGCGCATTGGCGATCCGGCAAACCCGCCGCCATTGAGCCCTGGTGATAACAGAAGTATTGTGAATACTCAAATGAGCGTTGCGCACGTGCCTTGGGATTCACAAAGACAGCATGTTTTGAATAACCGTGATCTTGAACTTCCCCGAACGGACGGACGCAGAGGTACAGTTCAATTTGTGCCGTATTATGCTAATAATACTGAAACTGACTGGGGGCGTCAGTATCTTGGCGTTTACTTGCCGTATGGGTTTGACGCAAACCGTGCCGAGCCTTATCCGGTTCTGTTTTTATCGCACGGCGTTGGCGGAGACCAGACAGATTGGATGGGAGCCGGAGGAGCGCCGAACATATTTGACAATTTAATTGCTGAAGGCAGAATCGTCCCAACTGTAGTTGTCTCTATGAACAATAATGCATTTGCGTTTACAATGGCGCAAATTGATGACAAGCATACACCTGCCGCCGAAAATATGATTTACAACATTCTCCCGTTTGTTGAGGAAAACTTCAATGTGTCAAGTAACCCGGAACAAAGGGCTTTTGCCGGACTGTCCATGGGGGCGGCTCTTACGACAACTTTGTTTCATGAGTATACCACTGAGTTTGGATATTTTGGCATATTTGGTTACGCAGGCAATATGGATAATTATGATTTTGCGAACCTTGAAAACAAAACTTTCCCGACTATTTTCTTTGGTTATGGTTTTTTCGGGGATTGGTATGAGATGTTTTACTGGCGTTTCCCGGCGGCAATGGAGGCGGCTGGTATTGCGCATTCCTATCATCCTGTTCCAGCCG
>WQWD01000184.1 GCA_009785545.1 Treponema sp.
ATATCGAGAGCTATTATAACCGGGTGCGTATGCATTCGGCACTTGACTATGTTGCGCCTAATGATTATTATTTAAGCAACATGGTTGCTTAACTTTGTGTACTTGCTGGGGGCAAGCCCACTCCAAGTATGATGTTAATTACTACTTCATTTTTACCTCCTAGTGTGACAACTTTACACTAGGACTCGACAAATTCTCTCTCTCTCTCTCTCTCTCTCTCTCTCATCATATAGAAGAAACTTTACCAAAATCCCCCTTCTACACCTTTTTCAGGGGGTAGCTATGTCCAAACGGCAACATAGAGGAACATTTACATATGCACAAGCCGCATACTTGCGGCGTATACAATCAATTTCCTTACGTTCGTCGACTGTAAGGAGACATACAAAAAAATTAAATAACATTGGGGCTAAAATTGTATTGTAATCTATCGTGTAATTTATATGATTACGATACTCTTATAAAATATATGGCTGTTTTGGAGGTTGCATTATGAAAAAGGTTTTATTCGGTTTAGTTATGGTATTTGTTTGTTCTGGGCTTTTTGCCCAACAACGACCTGTAGTGGCGGTTACGCCGTTTGATGCTATTTCTGGCATTAGTGAAACGGACGCAAATATGATAACTCGTGTTTTTAACATTAGGCTGGGTAATACCCAAACGGTTACTTTGGTAGATCGTGGCAATGTTGACCGCATTTTAAGAGAGCACCGTTTTCAGGCAGGTGATTGGTCAAACCAGCAGAGAACTGTAGAACTAGGGCGTGCGTTAAATGCTGATTGGATAGTGCGTGGTGAAATAGAAAGTTTTGGTAGCAATATTCTTGTAACAGTACAGTTTTTTGATATACAGACTTTTCAATTTATGGGTGGCTCTGATATTTTGCTTGCAAATGCAGAACAGGCTATGGAAAGAATGGATCCGCTGGTAAATAGGCTGACAGAAACAATAGCGGCAAATGCTCTTAGAGCACCTGTTGCAAGAGCACCAGCAACTCCATCTCAAACTGATGCTGCTACTTTTTATGGAACTTGGTTAGTCAGAAATACTTCTCCAGGAGCAGTTACATTAACTATTGAAGCAAATAGAGTGATATTAAGGTCTCAAAGTAATTTTGGCAACTTTTACGCTGCTATCTCAAATCCAACATGGACTGCTGTAAACAATAATGATGTTAATACTCTTACAGACTACCCTAGAGGTTTTATGCTTTTTGGAGCAATAACAGGTAATGGTCTCGATCATGATCAGCTTAGACCAATATTTGTTTTTATGCATAGAAACGATCCTAATAGATTGTTTTTATATGGTTCGTCGACTGGTAATAGTGAAATACAACACTCTACTCCATGGGCAGGAGATAGACCACTTGGTAGAGTGCAATAATATTTATGAAAAATTACCTGTTTTTATTTATCACAGCCTTTTTCTCTTTCACTTCTCTCCACGCCAATCCAAACCTAATTGGAATTTGGACAGCAACAGTTGAGCATAATCGCTCTTTTGACACATATAGAATCAGCCTTTTAGATGACGGGCGTTCTGTTGTAAGAGTAAACAATGATAACAACACACAAGAAACAACAGGTAACTGGTCTTATGATGGTACTTTTCTCAGGCTAAACGCCACGTTCAGGAATGCAAGCCTCAGCCATCTGCCGAACATTGCATGGACAAGTATTGTTAATTTCACTGGTAATGATTCTTTCAGCATTTTAGCCCGAAATGCAACTAATGGAACACAGACTCGTATTACCTTTTTTAGAAGTGATGACAGCTTTGAAACAGCAACTTTTAACAACAGGGCGATTCCTTCAATATTTAATATTTTCGCTCAAAATATTCCACGAGATTCTCGTTTGGCTATTGTCGGCATTACAGCAACTGATTCCAATGAAGCAAGTTTTTATGTTAATGAATTAACCCTTCATTTTGTAAACACTAGGAATTTTACTGTTGTTGAACGAAGCAATATTGAAGCTGTTTTTAGCGAGCATAATTTTCAAATGTCAGGAATGGTTGCTGATGAGGAAATGCTGTCTATTGGGCGGTTTATTGGGGCGAATGTTGTAGTAAGTGGCGAAATTACTGGAACTGGATCACAAAAAAGACTGGTTCTTAGGGCTATTGATGTTTTGACATCGGAAATTCTGTCTATGGCATCAGTTTTATTGTAAAATTTTTCATTTTGGCAATTATACCTTCTGTTGACATTGTTCTAACAATGTATTGCAATAAATATAACAACAAAGAAGGGGGTGATATGCCAATTTACAGCGAAAGCAATATGCAGGCATTGCAAAGGTCAATGAAACAAGCCGAAAATGGTGAAATCGTTGTTAAAACTATGGCAGAATTGGAAGCGATGGAAGAATGAAAGAGCTAAATTTTACCAATGATGCTTGGAGCCAATATTTACATTGGCAAATGCAAGACAAAAAGACATTAAAACGCATAAATTTGCTTAAGTTCTAAATACTCTGTTGTAAAAAATAGAGTTTACCCCGCTTAACATGGTGCAAACCTAAACATAATTGCAATCATGCCTCCACAACAAACACCCACACACACATAATTGAGACAAAACAACCCCACACAGGTACGCAATGGGGCGGTATATAATACGGGCAGGCGGACTGCGAAAAGCACTGTCGGCGAAATACGGCTGTGTAGTCAAGTGTTCTGTCTTATTCAAATGCCACAATGTCACGTTAAGTTAATTCTTTATTACATAAAGAATTAACGCACTTTGTCATTCCGCTAACCGAATAAGACAGAACACTAGCTTGCCACGCCAGAGCGTGCGTAGATGAAAGTCACAGCCGTTCCCGAGCCGACAGGGATTTTCGCAGTCCGCCTGCCATAATTGTAATACCCCCACCCCATTGCGTACGAGACTATTTGTTTTTCATCACTTCAACACCGTTCCAGTCATTTGGCGGGGGAGAGGACACATATTCCAGACACCTGTTATACAAGTTATCCGCATTGAAATCGCCGGGCAGGAAACCGAGCGCCTCTTTGAATTTTTCCGCCGCTTCCGAGAATGCTCTTGAGTAATAAAGTTTCATGCCCTGATTATGAACAGGCCACGCTTTTTCCTCAGCAGGGGACAAGGTTTTTTTAACAGTGAAAATTTTAACGCCTTTCGTTTTACCTTTTACGGCAACTGTGTCGAGCAGGCGGATACGAAGCCCTGAGTTTGGGGAAGTTTTGCGTAACTCCTCAAAAAGACTTTCGGAGATCAAAATATCGGCTTGGTATGTTTTGGTCAAACCTTCCATTCGGGAAGCCAAGTTTACGGCGTCTCCGATAACAGTGTAGTCCATTTTACGCTCGCTGCCGATATTGCCTACGGTCACTTCGCCGTAGTTAAGGCCTATGCCGATTTGAAATTCGCACTTGCCAAGCCGTCGCTGGTTTTCGTTAAATTGTTTGACAGACTCAATCATCTCAAGCCCTGAAAGCACTGACTGCAATGCGTCATTTTCCTGTTTTTCAGGAGCTCCCCAAAATGCCATGATCGCATCGCCGATGTATTTGTCTACAATGCCGTTTCTGCTGTAAATAACGTCGACTTGACCTGTAAAATAACGATTAAGAGAGTGTACTAAATCATCAGGAGCGAGACCTTCGGAAATGGTGGTGAATGAGCGAATGTCTGAAAAAAGAATCGACAGTTTGCGGTTGTCGCCGACAAGCATTTTTTCGGGGGAAGCGAAAAACTTTTCGATTACATTATTGGGAACATATTTTTGGAAAATGTGGCGGATACGTTCTTCTTTTTTTCCTGCAAGAACAGCGTCAAATGCATATCGTTTAATTTGTCCGTAAGCTCTGTCAAGCTCTTCTGTCATTTTATTGAAGGTTTGAGCGACAACGCCTGTTTCATCACGATATTCTACATCGACCCTTGAGGACAGGTCAGCTGTTTCGATTACTCCGTTCATTGCCTGAACAATACGCCCCAGCGGTTTTGTCAATCCGCTTGTGATCAAAATAAGAAGCAAGATGGCAGCAATAGAAGATATTCCAAGTGTGATAAAAGTTTGCGTACGGATTATGTTTGCGTCTATGTAAAAAACCTGTTCTTTTTCGGTGATTAGGATGTGCCAGCCAAACGGCTCAAAATAGAAAGATTGAAAAATGCGGCTTTCTCCTCCAATGACGGCGGTTTGGAGTCCTTGAATTTCGCCTGCAAGAATTTCAAGCAGAGCTTCGATTTCGTCAGGATAAAAAAGCGGATCGGAAGTTGACATTTCTAAGCTGCCGAAACTGTCTATGGCAAAAATGATTTCTGAATCACTTAAAAGGATACTTCGGGCGTATTGCTCAACAGATCTTTTGGCTGCCTCTACCATTACAGGCCTTTCCACAAAATCGTTTTCCGATAGAATCAGCCACTGGAGATTGGCAAATTTTTCCATTTCTTCCAGCTTAAAGCCCAATAATTGACGTGCAAGGCGTGTAACTCCGTTTACAGCGTTAAAATATGAGGCAGTTTGCGCCAAGATCAAAGGGACCATAACCAGCGGCAGAACAACAAGGAACATCTTTAATCGTATCTTCATTTTTTGAGTATAAATTAAAAGATAAAAAGTCTCAAGCGGGAAATTGACTAATCCGATACTAATAACATGAAACGTTATAGTATTAAATGCTTGCCCGGAAACACAGAATTTATTGATATTCTGAACGAAGACGACAGTGACTTTCATGTCCGTTTCACCCGTGATACCAATGGAAGTGTAAAAACAACGGAAGAAACCATCACAAGACACCTTTTCAATATTTGTGTTCAAACAGGTTATATCAGCCCGGTTGCAGAATATTCTGTCGCATGAAAAGTCTGTCTGTGAGCGAATCTCAGTGGTTTGAAGACATCGAATTTTGGGAGCATTTCGCTCCTGTTATGTTTGATGAAATTCATTGGGCGGAAGTCTCAGATGTAATAGAGGCTGTTACACGCCTTTGCGGGTTTAATTCCTATGGGGAGACATCCCAAGAAGCGTGGAAAAAACCTTTGGAAGAAGTGCCAAAGGTTTTAGATCTTTGCTGCGGTCTTGGCAGAACAAGTTCTGAGTTTGCCCGTATGGGGTTTGCGGTAACAGGCGTTGACATAACAGAAAGCTTTTTAGAAACCGCAAAAGAAGACGCACTCCACGAAAAACTTAATATCGAATATATTCAATCTGATGCCAGAAAATTTGTCCGCCCTGATTATTTTGATTTAATAGTAAATCTGTATATTTCTTTTGGATATTTTGAAGAGAAAAAAGACGACCTTTTAGTTTTAAAAAATGTTTACCAATCGCTGAAAAAAGACGGTCTGTTTATTATCGAAACGCTTGGCAAAGAAGTTGCTGTCAAAAACTTTGTCGAAGATGAATGGTTTGAACGTTCAGGTTACAC